>JAJAZE010000421.1 GCA_026785925.1 Pyrinomonadaceae bacterium | reverse complement strand
CAAGAAATGGCAAACGGAGGTGGAAATCATCAAACGCGCGTTGCCGAAAGAATGAGCAGGAAAGAAAAACCAGACTAAAACCAAAAAAACGCGCTCAAAAAGCAGAGCGAACTATGAGAGGTTTGGTCAAAAGTCTAAAATTGATAAAGCCTTACTTTTAGTTCACTACCCAGAATAAATTTATTGCTTTACCATTTACCACCTGCCATTTTCTAAAACGCCTGTGAAAAGCGGAAATGAAGTTGCCCTTGCCGGATGCGGAAAATGCCGTTTGTGCCGTTGGTTTGCGGTATCAAAAATTGCGGCGGATTGAGCAGATAACCGTAATCAATACCGAATTCGCCGCCGACCGGAGCTTTGATTCGCAAGCCGAGTCCGACCGTATGCGACCAGACGGCGCGGAGATTTTGCCGGAAAACATCGCCGGCAGGAACGTCCGGCGGATTGAAAATATCTTTGACGCGCCGGAAAACATTACCGCCGTCATAAAACGGCACGGCACGGATTGACTTGGAAAGCGGAACTCTGGCTTCGAGATTAACAATCGCCAAAGCGTTGCCGCCGAACGGAACCGTAAAAGGCGTGAGAAAAACCTGTTCGCCTCTGCTGTTTCTGAAAAATCCCTGCGGCGCAACCACCACGCGCGGTCCGGCTTGTTCAAATTCAAAACCTCGCAAGGTGCTTGAGCCGCCCGCGAAAAATCTTTCGCTGATCGGCAAAATGCCTTCCAAATCCGGGAACTGCGTCGGCGAAAATCGCTGTTTACTGGAAAAAACGTTCGCCAAACCGAGAACGGCGCGTCCGGCGAAAGTCGTGTCGCGCAGAAACGGAGCCGTGTAATAGACGTTGTAACCGGCTTGAAATTTTTGATAACCGATGTTCGCTCCGAGCGCGGGCAGGGAAACGGTATATTCCGCCGTCAGGTAATTGCCGCGCGTCGGGTCGCTGATGTTATAACGGCACGGCTCGCCCGGATCGCCTTTGGCAATAATGTCGAGAATCGTGTTTTTGACCGAACAATTTTCCCGCGTGTCGAAAACGAAATTCGCGCCGAAGCCGGAAGTTCTGATTCTCGAATCCGGGCGCAGCAAATCTTTAATCAGAAGGCTTTCGATGTTGTAAAGCCGCACGTCTTCAAATTTGTAGCTGGCGAACAAAAGACTTCGTTTGCGGCGGCTGATCGTGCGGCTGGTTTGGGCTAGAAACGACAGCCGGTTGATGGTCGGCTCGCTCGTGTCGCGCCCGAATTCGTCAATCGGATTGCCGTTGGCATCAACGCGCTGGACGATGCCGCCGGTTCCCCGGTCGAAGGTCGAACGGAAAAAGCGCGTGATGGTCGAGTCGCGCTCATACCGCACGGTAAAAGTCAGCGGCGAAAAACGAATCGAGTTGTCGGCGTTCTTACCGTCATTCAGAAAGCGCGGGTTGATAAAATCAATCTGCGCGTTTTGCTGAACGCGGCTGGCGCGGATTCGTGCGCCGCCCTGCAGAAGTTTTCCGAACAAATTGAAGTGGCGCACGTCAACAAATCCGTTCACGCCGATGTCGGTCGAAAAACCGCCGCCGAACTGCACGAGAATCGGCTTTTGTTCTGCGACGTTGATAATAATATCGGAGAGGCGATTGCCGTCGGCACGTTCGCCCGCCGGTTCGGGTTTGATTTCAACCAAACTGAAGGCATCGGTTCCGTAAAGATTCTGTTCGCTCGTGAAAATGTCGGTCGAGCGCAAAACGTCGTCAACGCGCAGGCTGATCGCCTTTAAAATCGCGTCCGATTTCGTCCGCTCGTTGCCGTTGATCAATATGCGGTTGATGAAAACCTTTTTCCCTTCATTTTCCAAAGTGTAGACGACTTTAACCAATTCCTGATTCGCGTTTTCGTCCTTCGGCAGCTCGACCAGCGAATAACTCGCTTTCGCATCGTAGTAACCGGCTTTGGAGTAAAATTTTTGTAATTCGCGCACACCGTTTCGCGCCCGCGCTCTGGAAAAATTTTTGCCGACGAGATTCGGAAGTTCGGCTTGTAGAACGTCGTCGGCGAATGACGTGTTGCCGACGATTTCGATGTTGTCAATGCGCGTCGGAATTCCTTCTTCAACCACGAAAGTCAAAATCAAATCTTCGCCGTTCGGCGAAACGCCTTGTCTGACGGTTACTTCGTTGCGGCGAAAACCGAGTTCCCGCAACAGAGATTTAATCGTCAAACGGTCGGCTTCGATCAGTTGCTCGCTGGTATTGCCGCGCCCGTAGCCGAAAAACGGAATCACGCCGAGCGCGTTTGCTTCCCGCGAATCGAGAACGCTTTTGATGTCGGCGGCGGCGAATTGGTCGGTTCCTTCGACGCGAATGTCCGCGAGTTTTAACTGGCGGTTGAGGTCGGCTTTGTATTTGACCTCAACCGTTCGCGCCATCAATTCCGCGCCGCTCAACGCGCCGCACAAAACTTCGGTTTCGTTGGTGGTTACGCTGGCTTCGTTTTCAGCAAATTCGGGTCTGACCGAACAAACCGCCGTCACCTGCGCGAAAAAATAGCCTTGTTCCTGATAATAATTTCGCAAACGCCGTGCGCCTTCAATAATCGAGGCGTAATCGAGTGTCCCTTCGCGTTTGATGGATAAAAGTTTGGTTTGCGTCTTATTGCCGATTTTTTCGTCGCCCGCGTCCACAATGACGTTGACGGTCGCGCCGACTTTGCCTTTGAGTTCGATATTGACGGCGTTTTTGTCCGGGTCGAAAACCGGTCTCGCGTCTTCGAGTTCGGGCGCGAGAAAATTTTCGCCGCGCAGAGCTTTGCGGATTCGCGCGACATCTTCTTCGAGCAGTTCACGCGAATAAAACTCGCCCGTTTGCAGTTGTAACTTTGGGCGAACTTTCGCCGCGT
Organism: Pyrinomonadaceae bacterium; assembly: GCA_026785925.1. Taxonomy (GTDB): domain Bacteria; phylum Acidobacteriota; class Blastocatellia; order Pyrinomonadales; family Pyrinomonadaceae. Next base: position 9,964 of record JAJAZE010000421.1, on the reverse strand, counting down.
CAAAGCCTTCGATATTGATTTGAAAACTCTCGACTTTCGCCTGCGCGTTCGGCGCGACCTGAAAAGTCACGGTCACTTCGGTTTCGCTTTTGGTCGGCTGCGTCGTGTAAGTGACGGCGGCGTTAAAAAATCCGCGCTCGCGCAGATAAACGAGAATTAAATCGGCGTTATTGCGGAGCGTCTGGTCGGTAATCGAAGTTCCGGGATTTAGAAGATTCAGTTTGAGCAGCAATTCCTGCTCGGTCACTTTGTCGCCGACGGTGTTGCCGATGTTGACGATAACTTTTTCAGCTTGCGTTTTGCGTTTGATGATAAAGCGCAGACTAACGCCATTTGCGCCGACCGAACTGGCTTCGACTTTGGCGGAAACGATGCGTTTGGTTTTGTAAAGCGCTTCTAAAGCGTCGCGCACTTTAACGGCGGAATAGCGTTCGCCGAGCGAATTTCGCGCCACCAATTCAAATTGCTGCGCGGCGGAAACGGCGCGGTCGGTTCCCTCAAAACTAACGACGATGCTTGAAATTTGCCGGTCTTCGTAGACGCTCTGCGCGTGAGCAGTGAGCAGTAAGCAGTAAGCAGTAAGCAGGATTAAAACGCCGCAACGCAACAAAATGGAAAATGGAAAATAGAAAATGGAAAATGAGGAGAATGGAAAATGGAAAATGGAAAATGGAAAATGAGGAGAATGGAAAATGGAAAATACCTGTCTTAGATTTTCCATTTTCCATTTTCCATTTTCCATTTTTCGAGCGTGGCTGCGATTCAACTTGTTTCCCCTAAAATCTCTTTCTGAGACGAATTTCAAAACTAAAATTATTATTCCGGCGCGTGACGTTCGAGAGCGAACGCTGTTCATATTGGGCGACGAACGACAAACGGTTCGACACGCGATATTCGAGAGCTAAAATCTGATTTTGGTCTTCCGAAAGATTGGTCGAATAAGTCACCAAAAGATTGCGGTTGATTTGTCTGCCGACGGTTAGACGCGCCGACGGGTTGAGCCGTTGACCGGAAAGATTCGGGTCAATCTCGAAACGGTTTAAGCCGAAAAGTTTGTCGGTCGCTTTGCTCAGCGGATTATTAATTAGTTCGTCGGTCAAAATTTCCGCCGCCGTGTTGATTCCCGATTGCGCCAGCGTCGGAATTCCCGTGTCGGTGTTCGACAAATTTCCCGTCGTAATTAAAGAAATCACGTCGGCTTGCGGCAGTGCCGGACTCGACCGCACCGTCGCGTTTAAGTTGTCGGTGTTAGTTAATTCGCCGATTAGATTGACAATCACCTGATAACCGTTAATTTCCGCTTCGGCTTGCAGGTTGATATACGGTTCGACGCTCGTGTTAGGCGGAAATTCCAGCGTTCCGCGCTGCACTTCGTAGCGTTCCTTGCGAAAGAAGATCGTGCCGCTGTTGGCGGTGACTCTGCCGGAAATCTGTGGATATTCCGTATCGCCGGTGACGCGCAGCGATGCCGACGCGGTTAAATCAGCTAAATTGTTGCGAACCACCAGCGCGTCGCGTCCTTCGATTCGGATGTCGAGTTTCGGCACACCCAAAAACGAAGACCAACCCGCCGAACCTTCGGACAGCGAACCCTCGCGCCGACCGCTGATGAAATCCGCCAGATCAATATCTTCCGTATAAATCGTCCGTTTGGCAACGACCGTTCCGGCAATCAGAGATTCCAGCACACCGTCGCGCCGCACGCCGCTGATTTCGATGTCGGCATCGCCCGTCGTCACAAAATTCGGCGGCACGGGCGCGGTAAAATTACGTCCGCTGATGTCGAACCGGAAACTTTGCAGAGCCAGATTTTCCAGCGCCGCGCCGCCCGAAGCCGTCACGCGCCCGCCGCCGAGAAAGCCGTTTAAATTAACGATTTGCGCCTGATTTGAAGTGAACAAAACGCGCCCGCGAATGCGGTCGAGCGTCAGCCGGTCGGAGCCGACGAAAGCCGCGACCGAAGCGTTGTTGAGTTCCGCTTCGCCGTTCAGTTTCGCCGTGCGATTGACACCCGTCAAGCGGATGGAAACATTAGCTAAACCGGCGAAAAACGCATTTTTGGAAAGCGCGTTGAAAATGCTCAAGTTGATCGTTCCGTCAACCGCCAGATTATTGATGCCGTCCGGCGTTAGGGCTTTCGTGCCGGTGACGACGACGTTCGAGCCGCTGCCGGAAAATTTCGCGCTATTGACCACGACTTCTTTGGAATTAAATCGGACGGAAACAGGTTCGGAAGCAACGAGCGGCGTGTCGCCGATTTGCAATGCAAGTTGGTTAAATTCCGCCGCACCGCGCAAGTCGTCGGTGGTCAAGCCGCGCGTTCCGTCGGGTTTCACACCGGACAGATTACCTTCGATGAAAACTCTGCCGTTGGCTCTGCCGGAAATCGTCACATCACCCGAATCGGCGGGGCGCACGAGCGCGATATACGGCGCGAGTTCCGCGTTATTGAAAACGGTTTCGGCGCGAAACGGCAAATTTTCGTCGGCAAAATTAACGCTCGCCGCGATAACCTGCGGCTGATTTTCAAAGTTGACTGTGATGTTGGCATTAAGCTGTCGGTTTTCCGTTTTGCCGACGAACGTCACCGCGCCGACCGCATTGCCGTTGACCGCTACATTGCGTCCCGCGCCGTTGAAATTGATGTCGTAAGTTTTAGAGTCCGAGCCGACACCGACGGCTTTCGCGGTCAAATCAATCACGCCATTAATTTCGGGAATGCCGCCCGCGTTCGGAATAAACGGACGCACGCGGACAAATTCGATGTTTTTGCCTTCGACATCGAAATCAAACGCGGTCGAGTCGGTTTGATAAGTTCCGCTCGCGCGCAAAAATCCGTCGCCGAATTTCGCGTTAAAGCGTTCCAGAGTGACCGAATTTCCGGCAAACGTCGCTTTCGCGTCGAAGCCGTCGAATTTGTCGCCGTTAATGGTTCCCGCGCCGGAAGTGATATTCGCCGCGCCTTCCAGCGCGTTCGGAATGCCGCTGACATTGATTGTTCCCGATGTCTGCGCTTGAAAATCTTTAAGCTGCGCGGGCAGCAAATCTATCGGCAACGCCGCCAGAAAATTTCCCGTGTTGATGTTATCGAGCGTCGCCTGAACCGAGATATTATTTGCGCCGACGCTCGGAATGCTGACGTTAAAAGCGACATTGCCGCCACCGTTCGGTTCCTGCAATTTTCCTTCGCGCAGTTCAATCGCTTCGGGCGAAACCAGAATTTTCGTCGCCAGCGAACCGAGATTTCTGCCGCGCAAAATAAGAGAATCAACTGCCGCACGTCCGTCAATGGTCGGATTTTCCAAATTTCCCGTCAGCGTTCCGTTAAAATTTAGATTGCCCGCAAATTCTGCGTTGTAACTATTAAGCTGTCGTTCGAGTTCCGGCGAAACATTCAAAACTTTGATAATGCGTTCGATTTCGCTCGCGTCAGTCGAATTGAGCGCGAGATTCAAATTTGAATTGTAGCCGTTTAAATCGAAACTTCCCGTCGCGTCGAGCCGACTTTTTTCCGTATTCAAATTCGCGTAATCAATATCGAAAAGTCCGTTGGCTGCCTTTAAGCCCAAACGTCCGTTGACGGGAACCAGCCCGCGTTCGGTCGTTCCGGCATTTGCCGCAAAATCGGCGGTTAAATTGCCGCTCGCCGTTTTAAAGTTTGTTCCCGCAAAAGTCAGATTAACGCTGCCGGTCGTTTTGCCTTCAATCGGCACGACGCGCCCGCCCTGCAAAGCCAACAATTTTGATAAATCGAGATTCGAGAAATTCGCGCTGACTTCCGAACGGCGGCGATTCGTCAAAGCAATCGTCGCGTTGCCGTTCACCGTGCCGTCCATCACGTCCGCCGTCAGATTTTTGAGCGCAACCTGGTCGTTTTCAGCGACGACCGAAGCCCGCGCCGCGCCCAATCTGACGCTGCCCAAAACGCCGCCGCCCAAACTCAAATCCGCGCTGGCACGATAGCGTCCCGATGGTTCAAGCACGAAAACAGGTTTGTAAATGACGACTTTTTCGAGATTGCCGCCTTCGGGTATGGTAGATTTGGTCAGAGCGACATTGCCCGCGTTGATGTCGCCGGAAGTCGCTTCGATTCTGCCCTGCCGAATCGTCAGTCGAACGCCCGCGACATTGATATTTCCCAAAATCGCCGCGTCGGTCTCGATTTTCGCCGCCTGCAAACTGTTTGAATAAATTTTCGTTTCGTTTCCGGCAATACTCACGTCCACGCCCGAAGCGTTTAAGCTGCTGATTTTCGCGCCGTCCGCGTCCAAACCGTCGGCTTGCACTCGTCCTAATTTAACATCGGTGCGGCTGCCGTTATTGATTGCATCAACATTGCTCGCCCGCAAATTTCTCAATTTGACATCTTTGGTTTCGACGTTTTCGGCGCGAACGCTTTCGGCTTTAACATCGGTTCGACTTCCGCGATTCGTCAGGCGAAGATTGCCCGCGTTCACGCCGCGCAGTGTCGCGCCTTCGGCATTAACGACCGATGCGCGAAGGTTCGGCGCACTGACATTGGTCGTGCCGTCGGCGTTCGATATTTTGACGTTTTGGGCAAGTAAAGTCTGGAATTCGACATCTTCGGAAGAAAATTTCTGCGCCCGCAGATTTCCTAAAGTCGCATCGAGCCTTGAATCTTTATATTCGGCAACCGCGTCGGAAATAAAGAGTCCGGCAATCGTTCCCAACGGTGATTTCGCCGCCGCCGCCTGGAGTTCGCCGACCCATCGAAAATCCGTTCCCGTGCCGCGCACGTTGCCGATCAACTGCGGAAAATCAATTTGAAAATCTTCAAAGGTGAGCAGTTCGGCAATCGCTTTGCCGTTGGCGTTATACATCGAGCCGTCGCCGTCAACCGTCGCATCGAGTTGCAGAGCCTTCAAGCGAATGTTCGAGGCGGCGAGCGCGTCGGATTTTATTTCGCCGACGAGCAGATACTTTTCGCCTTCGCCCGTCACCGTGCCGCTGAAATTGCCGATGCCGCGCAGCGGCGTTCCGAGTGGGAAAATGTTTGAAGTTTGCGTCAAATCAACGGTCGAAACGATGTTGAGATTGTATTTGAGTGTCGCCCAATCGGTTAAAGTTCCGTTTAAATTCGATTCGCCAATCGGTGTCGTCAATTTCAAATTGGCAATTTCCGCGCCTAGTTTGTCAACGATTCCGCTGGCGCGAATATCAACCGGCGCGACGACGCTTTCGTTGTAAATCAAATTTGAATCGGTCGAAGTAAAATCAAATTTGTAACGCTTCTGCTCGTCGGGAACTTCCGTATTTTCCGGCTCAAGCGTCAATGCGATATTCTTCGCGTCGGCGTTGATTTTGCGCGTCACGTCGCCGAAATGAACCAGCCCGTTTTTTACGGAAAACTTTAAAGACGAATAAGCAAAATTTACGCGCGAACCGGCTTCATCTTCGACAAATTTCAGATTATCAAAATTAGAATTGCCGTTTTCATCAAATTTCACCCAAACTTCCGCGCCGTCAACGTCCGTCGTGTCAATCGAAATATCGCGGCTCAACTGCCAGGCGTATAAATCTTTAACGGTCAAATCGAGTTTTGCGTCTTTGATAAAAAATAGTTTTTCGCCCGTCACCTTGTCGTTAAACGTCGCGTTTTCCAGATGTAGCCGAAGCGGTGCAACCGTCAAACGAAAAGTATCCGCCGAAAAATTCACGCCGATTTCGTCCATTTTCGCCACGAATTGATTTTTGACGTAATTATCCGCGTAACCGTAACGATAAACGACAACAATCAAAAGCGCGAGAAAAATCGCTCCGAACGCGATCACGCCGAACGAAATTCCGGCGTTGCGGCGCGAAAAAATTCGGCGGCGACGCGCCGGGGTTTCGGGAGCGGTTTTCTCTGCCGCATTATTTTCCTGCGGTTCGGTTTTCTCGGATTGACTATTTTCTTCAGGCATTTCTTATAAAACCTTGATTTGCTTGATATTATTTCACAGCGCGACCGTTTCGACAATTTCCAAATCGAACGCTTCGATAGCGTTGATTTTCGGCGGATGATTAGTTAATAGCCGGATTTTCTTCACGCCTAAATCATTCAGAATCTGCGCCCCGATGCCGTAATCGCGGAAATTTCCGTAGCCGGTCGTCCGCCGCGCTATCGAAAAATTCACGCCTTTTTCCTGCATCACAGCGTAAGTTTGTAGCTGATGAATCAAATCGAGATTATGTTCGCGCTGGCGCAGGTATAAAATTACACCGCGTTCGGCTTGGGAGATTTTTTCGAGCGAAGTTTTAATTGCTTGGGATGCCTCGCCGATTTTTGCGCCGAACATTGCAAACGTCACGTTCTCCGTTTGGACGCGAACTAAAACCGGTTCGGTTGCCTGTCCAAAATCGCCCATCGTCAAAGCGACGTGCGTTTCGCCGTTCATTATATTTTCATAGACGAAGGCGCGAAACGTGCCGTAATCGGTTGGCAAGTCGGTTTCGACAACGCGCCGCACAAGGGTTTCTTTGTGAATTCGATAACGAACCAGATCGGCGACGGAGATAATTTTCAAATCGTGTTTTTCGGCGAATACCTCCAAATCCGGCATCCGCGACATCGTGCCGTCGTCGTTCATAATCTCGCAAATCACGCCCGCCGGAGTCAGTCCGGCGATTCGCGCAATGTCAACGCTCGCTTCGGTTTGCCCGACGCGGACGAGAACGCCGCCGCGTTTTGCCCGGAGCGGAAAAATATGTCCGGGACGCGCCAAATCCGAAGGCTTCGCGGCGGGCGCCACGGCGGTTAAAATCGTCGTGGCGCGGTCTGCCGCCGAAATTCCGGTCGTGACACCCATTCGCGCTTCGATGGAAATCGTGAACGCCGTTCCCATACTCGAAGTGTTTTCCGCAGTTTGCGGCGGCAGATTCAGTTCGTCGCAGCGTTCTTCGGTCATCGGCAGACAAATTAAACCGCGTGCGTGCGTAATCATAAAGTTGATGATCTCCGGCGTAACTTTTTCCGCCGCGCAAACAAGATCGCCTTCGTTTTCGCGGTCTTCGTCGTCAACGATAATTATCATTCTGCCGTTTTTTACATCTTCGGCGGCTTCTTCGATGGTGGCTAGTGGCATTCAGGTTAATTCGTAATTCGTCAAAGTTACTTAAACCTCTCTGCGTTCTCTGCGTCTCTGCGTGAGGAAAAATTATTTCACGCAGAGACGCAGAGAACGCAGAGAGGTTAAGCAGCCTAAATTAAAGTAAAATTTGTTTTTAATATTCACTCGCGTCAAAAGCTAGATTTTAGCGAAAACGCTTTACATTTACCATTTACCGTTTACCATTTACCATTGAAAAAGTGACATTTGAGTTCAAAATAGCCTTTCGATATTTCCGTGCGCGGCGCAAAAGTCTGGCGCGTTTTACTTCGCTGGCGGCGATCATCGGAATTGCGGCGGGCGTGGCGGCGTTGATTTTAGCCAACGCGCTGGCAAAAGGTTTCGCTGACGAAATGCAGAATAAAATTCTGGCGAACACGGCGCACATTGCGATTTTTGCGGCGGACGGCGCGGAGATTTTCGATTGGGAAACGGTCAAGGAACAACTTGAAACGATTGAAAATATTGAAAATATCGCGCCGACGAGCTACGAAAACGCTTTGCTGATCGGCGAAACGGAGACGAGTTACGCGATTCTCAAAGTGCAGAATCAATCGAATAATGTGCGAGGTTTAAACGTCGCCGTTGGCGCAAAACTCGCTGAGAAGTTAAATTTGAAAATCGGCGATACGGCGGAAATCGCCACGATTGAAAATCAAACACCGTCGCGCGTTCGGGTCGCGGAAATTTTTCAAACCGGACTTTACGATTACGACGCGACTTGGATTCGCATCGCGCCCGAAAATTACGCGCGGCTGCACCGGCGGCAAATTTTTACGCCGACAATCTTGAATATCTCCGTCAAAGATATTTATCGAGCGAATCAAACCGCCGCTGAAATTCGGCAAATTCCGGGCGATAAATTCAAAGTCGTTGATTGGCAGGAAGCGAATCAGCCGCTTTTCGCCGCTTTGAGCCTTGAGCGAAAAGTCGCGCTGGCGATAATTTCGCTGATAATTTTTATCGCCGCACTCAATATCACAACGACGCTCGCGCTTTTGGTGAACGAGCGCCGATTGGACATCGCCGTGCTGCGGACGTGCGGCGCGAAAGCGCGAAGTTTGACGGCGATTTTTCTGCTCGAAGGATTATTTTTAGGTTTTGCCGGAATTTTGCTGGGCGTAATTAGCGGCTTGCTCGGATGCTTTCTGGCAAATTATTTTAAGCTCGTCAGTTTGCCGGCGGAAGTTTATTCGCTCAATCAAATCACGCTCGCGCCGACTTTGGCGAATGTTTTGCTGATCGCCTGCGCCGCGTTTCCGGTGTGTTTGGCGGGCAGCGTGTTTCCGGCTTTGAAGGCGAGCAAAATTAAACCTCTGGAAAATCTGCGGCGGCAATAATTTGTGGAGTTTTGGAGCGTTTGCGACTATATTCAAACAAGTCCTGTAAATTCTATCCTTGAAAAATTTGGCAACTCGGTTCAGACTTTAATTATCAAAAATTTTTAGATAAAGTCGAAACTTATTTTTATGTTTGAACGCTACACGGAAAAAGCGCGGCGGGTGATATTTTTTGCCCGTTACGAGGCTTTGCAATACGGCTCGCAGGTGATCTCGCCGGAACATATCCTGCTCGGTTTGATGCGCGAAGACAAAACGATTTCAGCGCGTTATTTCCCGTTTCGCAATAATTTGACGGTCGAAGCGATTCGCCGCGAAGTCGAAGAAAGAATCGTTCTGCGCGAACGCATTCCGCAATCCGCCGAACTGCATCTGGCGGCTGAAACCAAACAAATTTTGCAGTTTGCCAGCAACGAAAGCCAGCATTTGCAATCGAGGCACATCGGACCCGAACATTTGCTTTTAGGACTGGTGCGGCAGGAACGCTCGATTGCGGCGGAAATTCTTTTTCAATACGGGGTGCGCCTCAAGGACGTGCGCGACGAAATTGCGCGGCAAAACGGTTTTCCGATGCTTCGCGCCGTTGGCGGCACTGGCAAAGAAAAATCCGACGTGCCGAATTTGCAGGAATTTACCAGAGATTTAACGACTGACGCGGGACTCGGCAAACTCGACCCGCTCATCGGGCGCGAGCCGGAAGTCGAGCGCATTATCGAAATTCTCTGCCGCCGGACGAAAAACAATCCGGTTTTAATCGGCGAAGCCGGAGTCGGCAAAACGGCAATTGTCGAAGGTTTGGCGCAGCGCATCGTTGACAAAAACGTGCCGACGTTTCTGGAAAACAAACGCATTTTATCGCTCGATTTATCCTTGATTGTCGCCGGCACGAAATATCGCGGGCAGTTCGAGGAACGGCTCAAAAAGATTATGAGCGAACTCCGCGAACACGACCAATACATCGTTTTCATAGACGAACTGCACACGCTCGTCGGCGCGGGTTCGGCGGAAGGAACTTTAGACGCGGCGAATATCTTAAAACCGGCACTTTCACGCGGCGAAATTCAATGTATCGGCGCGACGACACCGCAGGAATTTCGCAAATCAATCGAGAAAGACAAGGCTTTGGAGCGGCGTTTTCAATCAATCAAAGTCGTGCCGCCGAACGAAGCGGAAGCGTTGCGAATCGTGCAGGGTTTAGCCGAAAGATACGAAGCCTTTCACCAGATTAAATACTCCAAAGAAGCCTTAGAAGCAGCGGTTTATCAAACGAATCGTTATATTCCCGACCGATCTTTGCCCGATAAAGCGATTGACGTGCTTGACGAAGCCGGTTCCCGCGCCAAGCTGCGTTATCAGCAGGAAGCGCAGTCCGAACCTTCGTGGAAGGAAGCGGTGGAGAATTGGAAGCGCGTCACCAATGAAGACCAACTGCTCGCTTTTGAACTGAAAACGCTGGAAGATTCGTTTTTCGCGGTCGAAGTTTCCAAAGACGACGTGGAAGAAGTTATCGCGCGT
>JAJAZE010000420.1 GCA_026785925.1 Pyrinomonadaceae bacterium | reverse complement strand
ACACCAACCGCCCCCTTTTTTTTTTTTTCCCCCCCCCACCGCCCCACCCCCCCCCGGGGGCCGGCCCCCCCCTCCAGTCGTTTTTCTCGTTTTGCGTAACATCAGGTTTATGATTCCGTGCGGGCGAATTTGCTTTGAATATCAAACTCGGAAGTCTGAATATCGTCAGCCGGACTTTGAACATTAGACTTTAGACTTTGAACTTTGACGATTTCCCCGATTTTCTCAATTAATGATTTTAATGTTTTGGAATGAATAGCTGAAATTGCCACGCTTTCACTATCCTTGTCAAGCCTGATTTGCCGCTCCAGGGCTTCGAGTGAATTTTCGTCGAGCAAATCCGCCTTATTTAAAGCGATAATTCGCGGAATGTTGTTTAGTTCGAGGTCTTGCAAAATTTTATCAACCGATTCGATGTGCGCCAGAACCTGCGGATTCGCCGCGTCAACGACGTGGACGAGCAGATCACTGTCGGCGATTTCTTCGAGCGTCGCCCGAAAAGCCGCAACTAAAGTTTCCGGCAAATCGCGGATAAAGCCGACCGTATCATTGATGATAATTTCCTGTTCAATCGGCAGCCGCAGACGGCGCGAGGTCGGGTCTAAAGTGGCGAACATTTTATCTTCGGCGTGAACTTTGCTCTGCGTTAAAGTATTGAGCAAAGTTGATTTGCCCGCGTTGGTGTAGCCGACCAGAGAAATAATCGGCACGTCGCGGCGCAGTCTTTCCTTGCGCCTTTGCTGCCGCTGCTTTCGCAAATTTTCAACCTGTTTTTCGAGGTGCGTAATTTTATCGCGGACGCGCCGCCGGTCGGTTTCGAGTTTTGTCTCGCCCGGACCGCGCCCGCCGATGCCGCCCGCGAGCCGCGAGAAAGCCGAATTCTGTCCCTGCATCAGGCGCGGCAGCAGATATTTCAACTGCGCGAGTTCAACCTGCAGTTTCCCTTCGCTCGACTGCGCCCTTTGCGCGAAAATATCGAGAATCAACTGCGGTCGGTCAATCACTTTTAATTCGGTCGCGTCCGACAGCGAACGAACTTGCGTCGGCGATAGTTCTGCGTCAAACACAATCAAATCCGCGCCCAAACGCATTGCGCGAATCAAAAGTTCTTCCAGTTTTCCTTTTCCCAAAACGGTTTTTGAATCAATCTTCGGTCGCCGCTGGATGATTTTGTCCAGCACAATCACGTCCGCCGACAGCGCGAGTTCTTCGAGTTCCGCCATCGTTTCTTCGGCTTCGGACAAATAACCGGTCGTCACGCCGACCAAAATTACGCGGTCGCGGTTCGTCTGCCGGTTGCGCGCCGTCAGCCGAATCCGCGCCATTTCGTTTTCCAGAGAATTTATCAAGTTGATAAAATTCGTGTCCAGATGCGCGGGAATGTTCGGTTCGAGAAATTCGTAGGGCAGCGATTGGCTTTCGGTTTCCAATTTTTCGGCGGTCGTCGGCAAAAGATGCGCCGAATAGACGTTGTTCGGCAAGCCGGTTTCCTTATCAACCTGAATCGTCGCCATCAAATCGAGCCGCAGCAAAGCCAAATCGGTCAAATCGTCCTGCGTCAGTTTCTCGCCGGAAAGTTGCGTGTGAATGCAGCGCAGACCGCGAAATCTTTCCGCCGAAACGCGGGCGCGTCCGAAATCCGGCATCTCGATACGTTTCGCCGTGCCGACCATCACATATTCGATTTGTCCTTTGCGGTTGATGAGAACGCCGATTTGCCTGCCGGTTTCAAAAGATATTTCGGTTAATTGGCGGGCGAGTTCCGGCGAGACGATTTGTTCGGGAGCGACGCGCCTGGTGGCGAGCCGCTCGATGCGTCTTAATTGATTTTGCTTTAAGCCTTGTGTAAATCCGTGAATGTTACTGATAAATCTGTTTTCCTCCAAATCAGTCAATTATAGCAAATTCCAAGTTTCAAACATAAGCAATTTAAGCTGCCTGCCGTTTCACCCGATAATTTAAAACTCGTCATAAAAGACATAAAATATATGAACCACGAAATAACGCGAAAAGCGCGATGATTCTTTTCGCGTTATTTCGTGTTATTTCGTGGTTAAATTTCTATCCTTCGTATCAGGCGACTTTAATATGTAATTTAAGTCTGACATCTAAAATTCGTATTTGGAATCTGCTGTTGATTTCCCTACAATCAAGCAATGCAGCCGCGCACTCGCCGACAAAAACAGGTTTTAGATTACATCAAGCAATACGTTGAAAATCACGGTTACGAGCCGTCTTATCAACTGATTGCCAAATATCTGGGAGTTGCTTCCAAAGCTGGAATTGCCAAACATATCGAGGCTCTCGAAACGCAGGGACTGCTTTCTCGCAAACGTGAAAACGGCAGTTTCTGGCTCGACTTGCAGCCGACACAGACCGTCGCCGACGCGGTTTGTGAAATCGAATGGTTGAAAATTCCGAAGGGTGGAGCGATTGTCGAAGATTGGGAAAGTCAGCCGCTTTTCGTCCCAAAATTTTTAATCGGCTGTCAGGAATCCGAACGTCTGCGGGCGTTTCGCGTCACCAACGACGCGATGTGCGACGCGCACATCTGCGAGGGCGACGTGGCGTTGATTGAAAAGCGGGATTACGCCCGCGACGGCGATATTGTCGCGGCTCTCACCGGCGGCAAGCGAATCGTGCTGAAACAATTTTTCCGGTCAGGGGCGAACATCGAACTGCGCCCCGCCAATGAAAATTACCAAACCGTCAAGCTGCCGGCAAACAAAGTAGAAATTTTAGGAACTTATCGCGGTCTCATTCGACCGCTCAGTTAATATTTATCATTTATCATTGATCCGAATTGAATCTTTTCCCTGCAATAACAAATGTTAAATGCCAAATGTTAAATGTTTAATGTAATCAATTATGTCTAGTAAACCAACACCGAACGCCAGTTATAGTCTAACTTTGCGCGTGAAAATCCAGAACACGCCCGGAAAGCTGGGTGAAATTACGACGGCTATCGGGCGCGTCGGCGGCGACATCGAAGGCATTGACATCGTTTCGGTCGGCAAAGATTTTTTGATTCGAGACATTACCGTTAACGCCGCGTCCGAAGCGCACGACGAAGAAATCGTTCAATCGGTGCAGAGCATTGACGGCGTGGAAGTCGTTCACACTTCCGACCGAACTTTTCTGATGCACCTCGGCGGCAAAATCGAAACGGTTTCCAAAATGCCGTTGAAAACGCGCTCGGATTTATCAATGGCTTACACGCCCGGAGTCGCCCGCGTTTGCGAAGCGATTGCCAAAGACCCGGAAAAAGCGTTCACACTGACGATTAAAAAAAATACGGTCGCGGTCATCTCCGACGGGACGGCGGTTTTAGGTTTGGGCGACATCGGACCGCTGGCGGCGATGCCCGTGATGGAAGGCAAGTGTCAATTATTCAAAGAATTCGGCGGCGTTGACGCGTTCCCGATTTGTCTGAACACGAAAGACCCGCACGAGATTATCGAAACGATAAAGAATATCGCGCCCGGATTCGGCGGCATCAATCTCGAAGACATTTCCGCGCCGCGCTGTTTTGAAATCGAAGATCGCCTTAAAGAAGAACTCGACATTCCGGTTTTTCACGACGACCAGCACGGAACCGCCGTCGTCGTTCTCGCGGCACTTTTGAACGCCTTAAAAATCACCGGCAAACGAATGGACGAAATAAGACTCGTCGTCAACGGAGTCGGCGCGGCGGGCGTTGCCTGCACGAAAATCGTAATGGCGGCGGGCGTGAAAAACATCGTCGGATGCGATCAAAGCGGCGCACTTTACGCGGGGCGCACGGAAAATATGAATTGGGTGAAAGATTGGTATGCGCGAAACACGAACCCGAATTCGGAAAAAGGTTCGATTCACGACATCATCAAAGGCGCGGATGTTTTCTTCGGTTTGAGTGCGCCGGGAGTGATTAACGAAAACGATTTGAAGAATATGGCGAAAGACCCGATTGTCTTTGCAATGGCGAATCCGGTTCCCGAAATTATGCCCGAAAATGCCGCCGGATTGGTTGCAGTAATGGCGACCGGACGCTCGGATTATCCGAACCAAATCAACAACGTCCTCTGTTTTCCGGGCATCTTTCGCGGCGCGTTAAACTGCCGCGCTTCAAGGATCAACGAGGAAATGAAATTAGCAGCGGCAAACGCGATTGCCGAAATTATCACTGAAAACGAACTTTACGCCGATTACATAATCCCGTCGGTTTTCGACAGAAGAGTCGGCGAAGCGGTCGCCGCTAAAGTCGAAGAAGCCGCTTACGCCACCGGCGTTGCCCGACGCAAACGCACCGACAGCGATTCGGAATTTTGAAGTTTAAGACGGCAGACAATAAGTTTATGATATTTTCGCTTTCTTGAATTGGAGTTCATTCAAGAACTTCTTACTCGTGAACAGTGAAATTGTAAATTGGATCAGTATTATCGGCTCGTTTCTTTCGCTGATTGGCGTAGGCATCGCAATTTGGCAGATCAGTTTGGTCAAAAAAGCGGCAGTCGCGGCGAAAGATGCGGCAGACCAAACTCGAAAAACGATTTCCCAAAATCTTTTACTTTCAAATGTTCACACCTGTATTAAAAATCTGGAAGAAATTCAGGCGTTTGTTCGTTATGAAAGATACGAGTCAGCGCAGATTCGCACGAGTGATTTAGTTTCTTTATTTATATCAGATACAACAAAGAACCAAGAATTCACAACAAACTATTGAAATTGAATATGAAGAGACGCTTTCTCAACTTTCGATTATCAGAGAAGAATTTGAGCGGAAAGTTTATAAATCTTCTGCTGGAATCAACAATGTGGAGATAAGCAGGTCAGCATATATTTTCCGGCATAATGCCGATGCAGAAACACGCACGAAGTAAGTGTGTTTCTTCGCCCTTACTTCGTGCGGGCTTCTGCATTATGCTTGAAACTTCTTCATACCTGCTTAAACACACAGTTATCGAAAATATCCGATGGTTTACATAAATTAGTTGGCGGAACGATAATCGCTATAGAAAAGGGTGAAGAAAATGGATAAAGATAAATTTAACTTAATTCTCAATCGGCTGTTGGAGTTGACGAAAAAAAAGCAGTTTGATTGGAAAACAACCGGCAATCCGGCTACCTTTTTGCTTGCTTTAGAAGGAAGTGCCATTTCTATCAACGCTTTTTTCGGTTCCGAGGACTCGACTATCACTTTCGAGTTCAGAAATGAAAGAGGCGAAATCGTCGAAAGTTTCTCCGTTCAATTAAAAGAGGATAAAGATTCTTTTGAAAAAGCCAGCAAAATATATGAGATGGCAAACAACAAAGCGTTAAATTCAGATGAAGTTCTCAACCATATTCTCAAGCAACTTAGTTCAGACTCGATTGCTGCCTGAGTTTTATTTTTGCGATAAAAAAGCGGCGAGTTTAATTTTCTCGCCGATCTCTTATTTTAAAACACATACAATCTTTAACGCTTCACTTTTTTCTTCCCTTTGCTCGCGGCAACCTTCTTCTTCCCTTTGCCTTTCGCCGACGCGCTTTTACGGTCGGGTTTTCCCGTTGAATTTCCGAAACGTGCGGTGAAAGCGTTTTCCGGTTTCGCTTTGCGCGGCGGTCGGTCTGGCGTAAAATCCGAATCGGATGGCGCGGTGCGGCGCGGGCGCGTCGTCGGTTTGTCGAAATCCGTCGTTGTTTTGCGGCGCGGTCTATCGTCGGGCAGATTGAACGGCGCGGTCAGCTTGCCGCGAACGGATGGTTTACGCGGAGGTTTTTCGCTCGTCGTGTTATCGAACGGCGCGGCGAACGTATTGATCGGTTTGGCACTGCGGCGCGGTTTTTCGATTGATTGATCCAGTTCTTCGGCAAAACGGCTTTTCGCTTCATCGCTGCGGCGCGGCGGTTTCTCATCAAATCTTTTAGCGGCGGCGACAAAACTGCTTTTCGGTTCAGATTGGCGGCGCGGCGGTCGGTCGTCAAACTTGTTGGCGGCGAAGCGACTTTTGCCTTCCGGTTCGCGGCGCGGCGGTTTGTCCCAAGTGTTGCGCGACTTCTGCTCGCTGCGGGATTTTTGCGCTTCCCGAATCGAATCATCCTGCGAGGCGAGGCGAATGTTAGCGTTGTTGCCGCGAATTCTGGTCTCAGACATCGCATCTAAAACCTGCCCGACAAATTCCGACGGCACATCAACCAGAGTAAATCTATCATAAACGTCAATCGCGCCAATGCCTTTGCCCGGCACACCGCCTTCGTTGGCAATGGCTCCGACAATATCCGCCGGACCGATCCGGTGATTGCGTCCGACATCAACGAACAAACGCACCATATTGTCTTCGCTGAACGAAAGATATTCGGCTTTCGGCTCGACGGCAACTTCCAGAGGTTTATCACCCGCGCTCAAAAACGCGGACGCAGCGGCGATTTCCGACATATCGCAGCCGCTTTCTTCGGCTAACTCTTCAATCAATTTCAAATATAAATCTAATTCTTCATCTTTGAGCGTTTTCAAAATGCGCTCTTTGAAAACCGCGATCCGGCGCGACGCGACATCAGCCTGCGTCGGCAGTTTCATCGGCTTGATTTCCTGTTTCGTATATTGTTCGATTTCGCGTTTCATCCGCTGCTGGCGCGGTGTCACGAACAGAACCGCCGTGCCGTCGCGTCCGGCGCGTCCGGTGCGCCCGATGCGGTGAACGTAGCTTTCGGTGTCGCCCGGCATATCGTAATTGATGACCGACGAGATGCGTTCGACATCCAAACCACGCGCGGCGACATCGGTGGCGACGACGATTTCAACTCGTCCGTCGCGCAATCTTTTAATTAAAGCCTCGCGCTGATTTTGATTCAAATCGCCGTGCATCGCTTCCGCCGCGTAACCGCGCGCCTGCAGTTTATTGGTCAGCGAATCCGCGCCGATTTTCGTGCGGTGAAAAATTAGCACCGCTTCGCCGGTCGCCGTTTCCATTTCTAAAAGTCTGGTCAGCGCGTCGGTTTTCTGATTTTCCGTGACGTTGATATAAAACTGTTTGATGTTCGGCACGGTCAGCGTTTTGCGCTCGATCTCAATATTGACCGGCTCGTTCAGATACTTTTCCGCCAGCCGCCGAATCTGGCGCGGAATCGTCGCCGAGAACAACGCCGTCTGTCTGGTTTCGGGCGTGTGAGCTAAAATCCATTCGACATCTTCCTGAAAACCCATCCGCAGCATCTCGTCGGCTTCGTCGAGAATCACCATTTTCAGCTTCGAGATGTCAATCGTTTCGCGCCGCATATGATCCATTACGCGCCCCGGCGTTCCGACGATAATCTGCACGCCGCTTCGCAGATGTTTGATTTGCTGCGAAATCGCCTGTCCGCCGTAGACCGGCAGGACGCGCACGTTGCCGACGAATTTCGCGTAAGTGTGAAATGCTTCGGCGACCTGAATCGCCAATTCGCGCGTCGGAACCAAAACCAAAACCTGCACTTTGCGGTTGTCAACTTCGAGTTTGTGCAGCGCGGGCAAAGCAAACGCCGCCGTTTTTCCCGTTCCCGTCTGCGCCTGTCCGACAATATCCTTGCCCGAAAGCAATACCGGAATCGTCTTCAACTGAATCGGCGACGGCGTTTCGTAACCGACTTCTTTTACAGCCTTCAATAATTCCGCGCTCAAACCGAACTGCTCGAACGGATTTTCCGGTTCCGTTTCTTCAATCGTTTCTTCGCCCGACTCGACCGAATCCGTTTCCGCAAGCAATTCTTCATCGTTTATTTCTTCGTTCGTTTCTTCCTGCATAACTTTGTAAATAATTTGTTTTTGATAATTTAACTGTCCGATAATAGACTTTCAACAATCCGAGTCTGCGGCGGCATTGACTGCATCATCGAACGTTTCACGCGATTTTCATATAAAAAGGCAGTCCGCCGCAGACTGCCCTCGCCCTAATTTTTTTTTTTGCGTCCGGCGCAATCTAGATTTTCGATTGCCGATGCGGAATTCCCAATCTTCGCAGCATTCGCTCAAGCTGATACGATTCGCCCATTCCTTCATCGGCAAACGAAACACCGGTCGGCGTTTTGTTGTAAATCGCTTCATACGCCTGATGTTTCGCGTCTTCGCTGATGTCCAAAGCCCGAATCGCGCTAATCACCGTTTCTTTGTCAATCGAGTCGTTCGAGGCGACATATGGAATGTTAATAAAAACCATTGCATTATCTTATCACGTTTCCCTTTGAAAGCCTTTTAGCTGGAGCGAATTGTCATTTCATCGGTCAATCGAGCCGACCGATAAAGTTGCGTTCGGTCAGTGAACTAATCGTTGATCAAACTGTTTCTGTCACGCAAAAGTCCACCGCTGCGGTTTGAAATTACGCTTTTGATTTCGGCGACGACGGCGAGCGCAATTTCTGCGGGCGTTTCCGAGCCGATGTCCAAACCGATGGGCGTGTGCAGTTTTTCGAGATTCTTTTCATCAAAGATTCTGCCGGCGGCGCGTAATTCGGCAACCAGGTTTTCAGTTCTCGTTTTTGGACCCAGCGCACCGATATAACGGCAATTCGAGTTCAGTAATCTAAACAACACACTCAGATCGCGGTTGTAATTATGCGTCATTATCACCGCCGCCGAATTTTCATCGGCAAATAATTCTTCCGGCAAATCTTCGACTCGCGCCGCGAAAATCTGATCGGCTTGCGGCAATCTTTCCGAATTGGCAAAAGCCGCGCGATGGTCAACGACCGTCACGCGCCAGCCGAGTTCTTTGGCGAAACGGACGACCGGCAGCGCGTCAAAACCCGCGCCGAACAAAAGCATCGAAAGCGGCGGGTTGATAGCCTCGATAAGAAACTCGACCGCGCCGCATTCACTTTCGTAAATCTCGACGGCTGATTTTCGTGCGCCGTCGAAAATCCGGCGACAGTCGTTTTTTAATTGCGCGGAATTTTTTATTGATTCGGGCAGATCAACGAAATCGAATTTATCCGCGCCGCTGTAAAAAACGCGCCCGCCGCTACTCTGATTCGCGCCCGCTGAAATCAAAGTAGCGACGACTTCCCTTTCGCGCCGCTCAATCGCGCGTTTGAAACTGTTGAAAATCGAACTTTCCCTAGCGACGGCTTCGAGCAGCACGCGAATCACGCCGCGACAACCCATTCCCAACCCGAAAACGGAATTTTCGTCGGCACTCGTATCGTAAGTGATAACCGTCGGCGCGTCAGTTCGCAGAACTTTTTTCGCCCGTTCCAAAACATCGGCTTCGAGACAGCCGCCCGAAACCGTGCCGATGCTGAAACCGTTTTCGTCAATCAGCATCCGTGCGCCCGCCCGCCGATAACCCGAACCGACGACATCCACCACCGTCGCCAAAATCGCTTTTTCATCAGGCGCAAATTTCGAGATTTTTCTGAGAATTTCTTGAATCTCATTCATAATTTTCAGCGCAAAAAACCAGCGACGAAAATTCTCGTTAGCTGTTTTTAAGTTCAGAGTTCCGTCTTCGGGCAGCTTTTACGCCAGAACAACGCAACAGAAAGCCGCTCAAAAACGGAACTCCGAACATTTGCGCTCAAATTTTGGATTATTTCGCCGCCTGCATTTCTGATTCGGGAAAATCTGCGCCTTCGGTGGTTTCCGCCCAAGCGTCAAAATCGGTTTTCAAGTTATCGAGTTTCAGCCGCGCACCTTTGAGCGCGGCTTTGCCCAAAAGCAGCCACAGCGGAGGATTTTCCGACTCGACGGCTTTGATAATCGCTTCGGCGGCGCGCACCGGATCGCCCGGCTGATTGCCGCTGTAACCGCGAATGTTCGACTGATTCGCGCCCGCCGTTTCCGCGTAATCGCTAATCGCATTCGTCGCTTCGTTGGCGGAACGTCCCGCCCAATCCGTTCGGAAACCGCTCGGCTGGACGATGACGACTTTGATTCCGAGCGGCGCGACTTCCTTCTGCAACGCTTCGGAAAAACCGTTGACGGCGAATTTCGTCGCATTATAATAACCGACCGCCGGAAAACCCACAAAGCCGCCGATAGACGAAATGTTGATGATAATTCCGCTTTTTCGCGCCCGCATTTTCGGCAAAACGGCGCGGGTCATCGCCGCCAAGCCCCAAAAATTCGCTTCAAACATCGCGCGAACTTCCGCCTCGTCCGATTCTTCAATCGCGCCGAAATATCCGAATCCGGCGTTGTTGACCAAAACATCAATCGCGCCGAAATGCTTTTCGGCTTGACCGACCGCATCTTTGACCTGCGCTTCGTCGGTGACATCCAACGCCAACGCCAGCGCATTTTCTCGGTTAATCCCGACTAAATCCTGAATTTTGTCGGCATCACGCGCCGTCACGACGACGCGATAATCGTTTTCCAAAAGCTGTTTGGCGAGTTCACGCCCGAAGCCCGTCGAACAGCCCGTAATCAACCACGCTGATTTTTTTTGATCCGTCATTTTTATGTTTTTCCCTTAATTCCCTGAATCGTTTATTTAATTGAAAATTCAAACGCCGCGCTTACGATAAAAGTTTGTCGGGTGTCAGCGGTAAATCTCTGATGCGCTTGCCGGTCGCGTTGAAAACCGCGTTGGCAACCGCCGCCGCCACGCCCGTAATGCCGATTTCGCCGATGCCGCGTGCGCCGATAGGCGAAATGTGCAGGTCGGGTTTGCCGATAAAATGCACGTCAATTTCCGGCACGTCGAGCTGCACCGGAACGTGATAATCGCCGAGATGCCGCGTCACCGGATTAGCCCAGCGTTTATCGTATTCGGTCGCTTCCATCAGAGCCGAACCGAGACCGTAAATCACGCCGCCGATGATTTGCGAACGCGCCGTTTTTTCATTCATAATCCGCCCTACATCCTGCACGCTGACGAATCTTTTAATGCGAATCGTGCCGAAATCTTCGTCCACCTAAACTTCCGCAAACTGCGCTCCGAACGAATGGAACGAGTATTTTTTACTGTCGGAATTTTCTTCTTTGGAAATCGGCGCGGTCGAACTCGGTGCTTGATTGCCGCCCAAACCGCCGCCGGAGGCGGGCATCGCCGTCGCGCACGATTCCATCATCGTTTTGT
>JAJAZE010000419.1 GCA_026785925.1 Pyrinomonadaceae bacterium | reverse complement strand
ATGTTTGATTGCACTTCGGACATTTTTTCATAGTGATAAATTGAAAATCTATGAAATTTAGTTCTATTGATATGAGCGAATGAGTAATGCTTTTCGCAGCCTCCGAAATAAATTTCCCGTGAAAACGCCTGACCGCGAACTGCTTCGCCAGATAAAAGCCGCTCCGTCCAAAGAAATTGCCGACAGATTGGGTTGGTTGAACGGAACGAATTTTAGCAGATAAAGCGAAAATTGGAAATGCTTTTTTGAAAATTTTGCTTGTGTTGAATCGAGAAATGGTTATAATGTCAACATTCAAAAATTCTATATTTACAGATTTTTAATTAGAGAGGCTTTTAAAATTGAAAAAGATTACAAATTCGATATTTCCTTTATTTTGCGTTATAGGTTGTCTTCTGATTACAAATTGTTCTACCCCCGATTCGTCGAAAATTGAAAATAGCGGCTCTTCTCAAATTATTCCAACTTCTTCGGCTCAGAGTAATATCGGAATAAAAAAGATTGAACTAAAGGAAGAAGTCGTTCCAATCAAACTCGGAGAAACAGAGATAAAAGTTGTGGTAAATAAAAGCTCTGTAGCTTTTCCCGTGTATTTATATTTCAATATGCACGATAATGAAAACACGGCAGTCGAGGCGACAAAAGAAATCATTAGCAAAAACGGCGGCACTCTTATTGAGTTACAAGCCGACGGACAGCGATTGATAAAGTTTTCATTAAATAAAAAGCAATATACATTTGACCCAAATCGAATTTTCACGGATATCGGAATAAAAAAAACGCTAGACAATTACGGGGATTATGCGCCTGAGGCTCAAAAGGAAGTCAGTAATTTCGCCAATAAGCTGGCGAAGGATTATTTTCAGAACTCAAAATTACTTGTCGCCGTCCACAATAATACCGAAGGAAATTACTCGATAAAGAGTTATGAAAAGGGACAAGAATTTGGCAATGATGCCAAACTCGTCTTTATCAATCCAAACACGGATGCGGATGATTTTTTCTTTGTGACGGAAGAAAAGTTTTATAAATTGTTTAGCGAAAAAAATTACAATGTCGCTTTGCAAGACAACGAAAAAGTTACCGATGACGGCTCATTATCGGTTTATTGCGGTTACAAAAAAATCTCTTATATTAATGTTGAAAGCGAACACAATCATTTGAAGGAACAGGTGAAGATGTTAGAAGTTTTACAAGATTTAATAAAGAATCTGTAGCTTTTGAAACTTTTGACTTAACTTGATTTACAATTTGGAGAAACTTTATGAAAATTTGCCCGAATTGCCAAACACAGTTTGATAACGAAGAAATATACTGCTTACACGACGGCTCGATTCTTGTTGCTAAATCACCAAACAGCGGTAGTGAAGAAACTATCGTTTTTGCGCCTTTCAAAACAAATCAAAATAATAAAACTGCTACCCAAACAAGTAAAGCGATTTACCCGCTAATCGGAATAGCTGCGATTTTAGTAATTGCTCTTGCCGGATTTTTCTTTTGGAAACAGAACGAAACAAAAGACGAGAAGGCTCAGGCGAATTCTTCCGCGACGGCTAACGACTATGAATTGAAGAAAAAAGAACTTGAATTAAAAGAAAAAGAACTGGAAATCAAAAAGCAGGAATTGATTGAAGGGCAAAAAAATTCTCAGCCGACAGTTTCACAACCTACGCCGCGCCCGTTTTCGGAAAAGCCTCTGCCGCCCGTCCAATCTCCAAATAACGCCGACGGGACAAAATATTCAGGAAGCATCGGAAGCTCAAACGCCGTGTTTAATTTAAGCTGGAACAAAAACAAAACCGTTACCGGCTCATATTATTTTACCGGCAATCCGTCACAAACCTACGGACTCTCAGGCACGAATTATACCGATGGAGAAATTGAATTGCAGGAATTCGGCAACCTGAACGCCCGGATTAGAATGTTTAAGAACCTCAAAGGAAATACCTTGTGCTGGAACGGCAGTTACTATGCAACCAATGGAACTTCAACCATCAATTTTTGCCGGTACAGATGAAATTTATTACTTTTATATTTAGAAAAGAGAGGATTGAAATTTCAACCCTCCCTTAAAGTTATTTCTTTAATTCTTTTGCACCCAACATTGCCGGATAACCTTTGCCTTTGAGTTCGGCAATATCAAACGAAACTTCTTTTTTACCTTTGATATTTCGAGTAACATTTGAATCCGTCGAATTCGAGTTCATCGAACTCGTTTTACTGGAATTGCTGTTTGAATTTGAGTTGGCATTAACTTCGATTGGATTTCCAGTCGCATCAATCGCCATTTGTTTCAAACCAGCCGTGATTTTCACGCGCTCCGGTTCGGTCAAACTTTCAAAAGAAACGCCGTAACCTTCCAAAACGCGCCGCAGATTTTCTTCCGTGTTCGTTCCGCGCTCATAAACGTCGCGGTAAATTTTCAGCTTTCCGTCTTCGACGACAATCGTTTCATAACGCAGTTCAACCGGAATCGCTTTGTCTAATTTGACGTTTTTCGTTTCGGTTTTCTGTTTTTCGTAATTTTTGATGTCTTCGGGCGTTAAAGACAAACCCGAAATTTTCGCCAATTCAAGCGTAAAATCCTGCACTTGCGGGCTGGTCAGACCAACGCAGCCGTGCGACGCGAAACCGCCGAGTTTTGCCGGAGATTTTCCGCCGTGAATCAGAGACGGCAAACCAATTGGAATTTTAATCGGACCCAGCGGATTTAATTTGTCTCCGGCAGCGACGGTCTTTCCGGCTTCGACTTTTCCTTTCACCCAAGGCTCATCGGGCGGTGTCCACGTCGGGTTGAAAATAATCGTATCGGCTTTTCGCATTCCGCTCGGCAGCGGAAATTCGGGATAGCCGATGCCGATTTTGTAGGATTTGATGAGTTTTCCCTCCTGAAAAATATCCATTCGATACGCCGGAGCATTGACGACGATGCGCGTGTCGGTCGGAATCGAACCGGATTTTGAGGCAGGATTGTTTGTCGCCTCTTCCATTCCACTCGACCAACGCTCCCGAACAAAGTCGAAAAGTTTCATCGCTTTTTCATCGCCGAGTTTTTCCCGAATCTGTTTGTCGGCGCGTTCCATCGCGGCGCGGGTCGAACCGGCGTTCTCGTCCGCTTTGCTCTCGTTCAAATCCGAAACCGCCGTGCGCGACAAATTTTTAATGTTTTGGATTTCTTCATCGGTCAATTGCAGTTTCGATTTTAATTCGCCCGCAAAAGCCTCGTCGCTGAACATCGCGTCCAGCACCGGCAATGTAACCGGCATTTTCGATTGCGATTCTTTATTGACCACTGCTGTATTAGCCGAATTCACCGGCGCGGAATTGACTGCCGCCGTATTTGTATTGACCGTCGCCGTGTTCGTCGTCGTGGTCGGCGGTTCACAGCCGAAGGCTAAAAAGGCTATACTGACCGGGAAAACCAAGCCAATTATTTTTTTAACGCTCATTTCCTTAAATTGAATATTCATTTTTTGATTCTTTTAATTTTTTTGATTTGATACATTTTTTTCCAACCTCCTGCCGAAAGCAAAAATTATGCCTCGAATTCAGATAGTTTCGGAGTGTGAATTTTGATCGGGATGGAAAACGGTTCAGCGCGATTCGATGCCGTTTTTGAGCAAAGGATAAGGATTGATTTCCGTTCCCTCGAAAATCTTTTTCGGATCGTCCGGCAAAGTGACTGAAAAATGAAGATGGTAATTTCCCGCGCCTGAATTTCCCGTATCGCCGACGTAACCGATGACGGTTCCGCGTTTGACCGAATCTTTTTCCTTGAGATTATCGGCGCGTTTTTGCAGATGCGCGTAATAATAGACGAAACGCCGGTCGGAACTATATTGGTAAATCGTGATGCCGCCGCGCTCGCTGTCGAAAAACTTGGCGATTTCACCGTCGGCGACGGCGACGACCGGCGTGCCGCCCGCCGCCATAATATCAATCGCGTTGTGAACGCGCCCTTCCGAACGGGCATCGTTAAAAGTATCTCGAAGCTGCTCACGTTTGATGCCGACCACCGGTATCATCAAAGCAGTCGGCGAATCGGTCACGGCGTTATTTTGAGTTTGATTCGTGTTAATTTCCGGCGGCGGAATAACCGTCGGTTCGATTGAAGGAATCGGGAGCGGTGTCGGGACGGGCGTTTTCTCCGTCGGGTCGCCGACGCTCTCCGCATAATTCGTTGGTAAAAATAAATAAGTTCTAATAAAATTTTCATACAAAACGACGATCACTATCGAGTAAACTATCAGGAGTAAGATAATCAGCAAAGTTTTTCTCAGGATCAGTAAAAACCGTTTCATAATCTGCATTTTAGATTTTTATTAAATTAACGGCAAGAAAAATTTCGGCGAATTCAGAATGAAGAAATTTATCACCAAACTTTCGAGCGAATTTAAACTGCCGACCGATGCCGTCGGGCAAAGATTGTTGAAAGAGTATGGCGCGTTATTTGTCGCTTGCGGCGGCGCGATTCCGCCGCCGATGGTGATTTTCAAATCGGAGGCGGAAGTGTCGGCGTTTCAAAACGGCTTGCAGCAATCAAAGGAAAAAATCGGCGGCTTCGATGTCGAACTGCAAGCGGCGGCGATGAAAAATTTGCAGGACGCGATTAGCGAAGCCGAACAAAACAGTTTGACCATCACGCCGCGCGGCGCGGATTCGGCAAAACGCGATTACACCGGAACGGTCGAACTCTGGGCGAGCCGCGTTAATCCCGGCTTGACCAATTACATCGGCAAAGGAAAATTGACCGCAGCCGAAGCCGCAAAAATCCGCGCTTTGTCGCCGTTTGAGCAAGTTCCCGAAATCTTCAAACTCGAATCGCAGGGAATGTTTTTCAGCAAGGATTTGTCGAAATCAATCATCTATTCGGTCGCGCCGCCGGGAACTTCGCAGCATCTTTCAATGCTCGCGCTCGATGTCAGCGAACACGAAAACTCGAAAGTGCGCGACGTTTTAGCCAGACACGGCTGGTTTCAAACGGTAGTCTCCGATTTACCGCATTTCACTTTTTTAGGCGTTTCGGAAAATCAGCTTTCGGGTTTGGGATTGAAGAAAGTCAATGACGGCGGGCGAACTTTTTGGCTGCCGAGTTTGTAAGAGTTTTAGCCACGGAGAACACAGAGTTCACAAGGATTCTGCGTTGATTTTATAGTCTGGAATGAATATTTTCTCCGTGAACTCTGTGTTCTCTGTGGCTAAATTTTCCTTGCTTCCCGCCAAATTTTCGGAATCGAAAATATTTTTTGAGCAAAAGTCGTCGAAGCCCGACGCGCGAAAACGTCGTAATTTTGCCGCTCAATCTCATCCAAAATGCGCCTGTAAATTCTTGAAGCCAGCAAAACCGTCAAGCGCGAATCTTTTTCGAGCAGCGCAATTCCCTTTTCGCCTCGCCGGTAAAAATCTCTGGCACGGGCGATTTGAAATTTCATCAGTGCGATAAAATTGTCGTTCATTTCGCCCGCGCAAATCTGTTCTTCGGAAACTGCAAATTTTCTCAAATCTTCCTGCGGCAGGTAAATTCTCCCCATCGCCGCGTCGTCTTTGACATCGCGCAAAATGTTCGTCAACTGCATCGCAATGCCCAACGCTTCGGCGTATTCGAGCGCGATTTTATCCGAATATCCGAGAATTTCCGACGACATCAAGCCGACGGTCGAAGCGACGCGGTAGCAGTATTCGTAAAGCTCGTCAAAAGTTGCGTAGCGTTTAATCTGCGTGTCCATCAAAACGCCCTGCATCAATTCGAGCGGCAGATTTTTCGGGATTTGGTAAGTTTGCAGTAAATCTTTCCAGGCAGTAAAAACCAGATTTTGATTTTTGATTTTTAAGTTTTGGTCTTTGCTTTCGTCGGCATTGTTCGTGGTTTGTTTTTTGTTTTCAAAAACTTCTTCTAACTTAAGTTTCCAATTCTCGACCGCCAGAATCGCATCGTTTTCGTTTCCGTCACCGATTTCGTCAATTTCATCGTCAACGTGACGACAGAAAGCGTAAATCGGATAAACGGCTTTTCGTTTCAGTTTCGGCAAAAACTTCGCCGCAAAATAAAAACTTTTGGCGTGGCGGCGCGTGACGGCTTCGCAATATCGGTAAGCCGCTTCAATTTGATCGTCCATCTGATTCAATTTATTTTTTGGTTTTCAGGATTTTCTTTCCGCCAAATAATCCGTCAATTGAATCAAACAACTTCGCGCTTCGTTCGAGTGAAAGTTTTCAATCAAGATTCGTTTTGCGTCTTCAACAATTCTTTTTAATTTCAAATTTGCCGCTTCTCTGCCGCTGCTGATGGCGAAAGTTTTTTGATTTTCCGCGAAAATCGCCGCGTCTTCTTCCAAATCAATCAAATCGTCGGACAGTTGATAAGCGTCGCCGAGCAGTTCGGCGAAACGCGACAGATGAGCGAGTTCGAGATAATTTGCGCCCGCTAAAATCGCGCCGACGCGCAATGCCAAACGCATCAGAGCCGACGTTTTAAGATTTCTGATTGATTCGTATTCCGTATTTGAATTTCGATTCGCGTCGGCAGTTTGCGCTTCTTTCGCCAGTGCCAAATCAACCGATTGCCCGCCGACCATTCCCGCCGCGCCGACGCATTCGATGATTTCGGCGTGCGCCGCCATCGCGCGTTCGGGCATTCCGTTATGGTTGACGAAAACCAATCCGTAAGCGGCATTTAAGAATCCGACGGCGACCAGCACCGCCAAACCTTCGCCATATCTCTCGTGCAGCGAAGTTTTTCCGCGCCGCTCATTTGAATTGTCCATACACGGCAAATCGTCGAAAATCAGCGAACTGGTGTGAATAAATTCGACCGCGCAAGCCGCCGAAATCATCAGATCGGTTTTTCCGCCGACCAGTTCCGCACCGAGCAAAGTTAAAATCGGACGCAAACGCTTGCCGCCCGAAAACAGCGCGTAACGAGTCGCTTCGTTAAACTTCGTCTCGATACTGGCGGGCGCAAGCGGCAGATGTTCGCGCAGGGCATTCTCGATTGACGGTTTGTGACGCTCGACGTAATGCCACAAATCCGTGTATTTTAATTCTTTTTCTTCAGTCATTTTTCAGATGAGCTTGATAAGTTAATTTGGATTTCTCCGCCAGTTCGTCGTTAATCGTGACGCGGAACGGATGTTTGGCGACGAAGTTCGGAACTTTAACGACCTTGGCATTCAATTTTTCCAAGCCCTGAGCGATTTCTTCATCGGAAAGTTCTTCGGTTCCGAACTTTTCCGCGGCACGTTTGAACGCACCGCGCAAACGATCTAAAGCCAGTTCGCGGTCGGCTAAAAGTTTCCCGCGCGATTGAAATTCGCCGAGCGCGTAGAGCAAAACTTCGGCGGTTTCGATGATGTCCTCGTCGAAAAGATTCGGCTGGCGGTAGTTCTCCATTGGCTGATCTCGATTGGCTGAAAAATTCAAACTGCCCGAAGATTTTAACACAGTAAATTTTAAGTCTCGCCAAAGATTTTGCAAGCCCGGCGGCGAGATGCTACATTTTGTTTGAAAACTATGGCTGAGAAGAGAAAATTTCGCGTCGGGCTGGGTGTCGCGGGCGGAATCGCCGCCTACAAAGCGATTGAAGTTTTGCGGCTTTTGCAGAAAAACGATTGCGACGTGCAAGTGGCGATGACGAAACACGCGACGGAGTTTATTCAGCCGCTGACCTTTCGCGCTCTGTCGGAAAATTACGTTTTGGTTGACGATTACGCGCCGGAAAATCCCGACCCGATTGCTCATATCAATTTCTCGCAAAACATAGATCTGCTTTTAATCGTGCCGGCGACGGCGAATCTCATCGCTAAGTTTGCCAACGGCATCGCCGACGATTTTCTGAGTTCGACTTATCTTGCGTCAAACGCGCCCGTGATGATCGCGCCCGCGATGAACACGACGATGTGGAATCATCTGGCGACGCAGAGAAATATCGAGCGTCTGAAAGCCGACGGCGTTCACTTTGTTGAACCGATTGCCGGAGAATTAGCCTGCAAAACCGTCGGCACGGGAAAGTTGGAAGATGTCGAGAACATCGCGGCGCAGGTTCTTCAAATACTTGGTTCAAGGTTTGAGGTTTCAGGTTCAAAGTTTGATAACGGCAGTGCGAACAATTTTGAACCTGAAACTTTGAACCTGAAACCTCAAGATTTACTCGGAGAGCGAATCCTGGTAACCGTCGGCGGCACACGCGAAGCGATTGATCCGGTGCGGTTTATTTCCAATCATTCTTCGGGCAAAATGGGTTTTGCGGTCGCCGAAGCCGCACAAAAGCGCGGTGCGAAAGTAACGGTCGTGTGCGGCGCAACGAGTGTTGCGCCGCCGGAAAACGTCGAAGTTGTCAAAGCAATTTCCGCTGAAGAAATGTTTCGTGCCGTGATGATGAAATTGCCGGAAACATCAATTTTCATCGGCGCGGCAGCGGTTGCCGATTATCGTCCGCGAACTATTGAGGATTTCAAAATTAAAAAGACCGATCAGGATATTTTGATTTTAGAGCTTGAAAAAACGCCGGATATTCTGTCGAATGTTTCAAATAACCGTCACGACGGATTGCTCGTTGTCGGGTTTGCGGCGGAAACCAACGATGTCGTTGGATATGCCAAATCGAAGTTGGCGAAAAAAAATCTTGATTTAGTCGTCGCCAACGATATTACGCAGCCGGGCGCGGGATTCAATACGGATACGAACATCGCTGCGATTATCACGCGCGATCACGAAATCGAATTGCCGCTGATGTCGAAACGTGAATTGGCTGATAAAATTTTAGACGAAGTGGTAAAATTTAGACAGGTAAGTAAATTATAAAATCTTTTGCTTCGTTCAGAGTCCAGGGCCGCGGCGGTTTTTCGCCGCGCGTCGCGGGGGGGGGGAGCACACCCGGCACGGGGGGGCGCGGTAGCGAGGCGGGCTTTTTTATTTTATATTTTGGTTTAATGTAAGACGAAATATAGTGATTAAGGGCGTTTT
>JAJAZE010000418.1 GCA_026785925.1 Pyrinomonadaceae bacterium | reverse complement strand
TTCACGAAAAATGCTTTGGCGAAAGGCGCGAAAATTAAATTTGAAACGCGAGTTACATCAATCGAAACGCGCAGCAGAAAAGTTGTCGCGGTTGAAACGAACAAAGGCAGAATCGAATGCGAAAAAGTCGTCATCTGCACCGGCGCGAGGGCGCGGGAACTAGCGCGAACCGTCGGTGTTGACTTGCCGGTCGAACCTCAAAAGCGACAAATCGTTTGGGCAAAAAGTGCAAAGAGTTTGCCCGACAAACTGCCGATGGTGATTGACATCGGCAGCGGTTTTCACTTTCGCCCCGCCAGAGATTTTACGAGCAGCGAACCTGTCGGAAATGACGAAATTCTTTTCGCGTATCCCGATCCCGACGAACAAACTTCGTTTGATACGAATTTCAAAGAATCTTTTGTCGGTAAAGTTTATGAAAAAGCTAAACATCGCTCGCCGTTTTTGTATCGAACAACGCCGATTTTAGAAAAATGCCGCGCCGGACTTTATGAAAATACGCCCGACCATCACGCGATTCTCGGCGGCTGTAATATTGAAGGTTTATATTTCGCCAACGGTTTTTCCGGTCACGGCGTGATGCACTCGCCCGCGACCGGACGCGCTCTGGCAGAAATTATGCTTGACGGCGCGGCGAGTTTTTTAGACGTTTCGTGCTTGAGTCTGGCAAGATTTGCCAAAGGCGAACTGCTTTACGAAACAGCCTTTATTTAAACAGTTAGCAGTCAACAGTTATCAGTTATCATATTTTCTTAACTGATAACTGTTGACTGCTAACTGTTACGACTGATTATGAAAACAGCTTTAATCCATCATCCGATTTTCCAGAAACACGATACGGGAATCGGGCATCCTGAAACGGCGGCGCGTTACGAAGTTGTGATGAACGCGCTTCAAACGGACAAAAAATTGTGGGGAAATTTAATGGAAATCCAGCCCGAACAGGCTTCGCAAGGTTTGATTCAGGCGGCGCACACCAAGGAACATTTCAAGCGCGTCGAGGGCGCGTTTGAAAACGGCGTTGAGCGGCTCGATGCCGACACCGTGATTTCGATGAACTCGTTTGATGCCGCGCTTTACGGCGCGGGCGGCGCGTGTCGGGCGGTTGACGCGGTGATTAATAAGGAAGCCGACAACGCTTTTGTCGTCGTGCGTCCGCCGGGACATCACGCCACTAGCGAACACGCGATGGGCTTTTGTTTATTTAATAATGTGGCGATTGCGGCGCGTTACGCGCAAAATAAATACAAGGAAATCGAGCGCGTGGCGATTGTGGATTGGGATGTGCATCACGGCAACGGGACGCAGGGAATTTTCTTTGACGACCCAAGCGTTTTCTTTTTTTCGATGCACCAGTATCCGTGGTATCCGGGATCGGGAAGTCGCGGCGAAACCGGTTTCGGGCGCGGCAAAGATTACACTTTGAATGTTCCGGTCAAAGCGAAAACTCCGGCGAAAGAACAGTTACGAATGTTCGATCACGCGCTCGGGGACATTCACCGCAATTTTAAGCCGGATTTAATCATCATTTCCGCCGGATTCGACGCGCACGAAACCGATCCGCTCGGACAATTGAAATTGTTGGACGCAGATTTTGTCAAGATGACGAAAACGGTCAAAAGTTGGGCGAACGAAGTCTGCGGCGGGCGCGTCGTGTCGTGTCTCGAAGGCGGTTACAATCTCGAAACTCTGGGCGCAGCGGTCAAAAGTCACGTCAGAGAATTGGGCGCGGAATGATAAAATGACGATTAGAAATTCTCCCGGGTTGTGTTACACTTTCGCCAAAGAGTTTGCGGAATCAGAGGAGAAAATGCGATGCCGGATGTAGAAAAGTCGTGCGTGCAGTGTCGGAAGGCGTTTGTTTTTACGGAAAAAGAACAAGCATTATTTTACCAGCGGAATATGATGTCGCCGCAGCGATGCAGCCACTGCCGCTCAAAAAAAATGGCGGAAAGCATTAACGCCCCGACGCGCTACGAAATCGTCTGCGACCACTGCGGCAAACACGACCACGTTCCGTTTCAACCGAAAGTCGGACGCTCGATTTTGTGCAAAGACTGCCATCAGGCGAATAAGTCGCGCGTCAGATTTGCTTAAAAAACAGCCACAGAGAACGCAGAGTTTTCAGAGGATAATTTGAGATGACTAAAATCTCTTGTATTTCTCTGTGAACTCTGTGTTTTCTGTGGCAAAAAAAATTATGTTTGAAACCGTTAAATACGAATTAAATGAAACGACGGCGATTATCACGATGAATCGTCCCGAAGCTTTGAACGCGCTCTCTTTGCAATTGTCGAAGGATTTGCGTTCGGCGATTGAACAGGCAATTGCCGATCAAGCCCGCGCCGTCGTTTTAACGGGCGCAGGTCGGGCGTTTTGTTCGGGCGGCGATTTGCGCGAAATGCAGACGATGTGGCGGAAAGAAGGCAGAGTCGAAGCGTTTTTGGAAGAACCTTTGAAGGCTTTGCACGACGTGATTTTATTGATTCGTCAAACGCCGATTCCTTTTCTGGCGGCTGTTCAGGGCGTTTGCGCGGGCGCGGGAACGAACTTCGCGCTCGCCTGCGATTTGATTTTCGCTTCGGACGGCGCGAGCTTTAACGAAGCGTTCGTCCGCATCGGTTTATCGCCCGACTGCGGCGGCAGTTTCTTTTTGCCCCGCGCCGTCGGTGAAAAACTCGCGGCGGAACTTTTTATGACGGGCGAGACTTTATCGGCGGAGAGAGCGTTCCAAATCGGGATGATTAACCGCGTCGTCGCAGCGGAAAATCTGATCGGCGAAGCGATGCTGATGGCGAAAAAACTCGCGCTCGCGCC
>JAJAZE010000417.1 GCA_026785925.1 Pyrinomonadaceae bacterium | reverse complement strand
TGACCGGAGACGACCGTCGGATTTTTGTGCAGCGATTTTACCCAAACCTCGCCGTTTTCTTCCAAAGTAATTTCCGCGTGAAAGCGGCTGATTTTTCGATTTTCGGACGGCAGACGCAGATTTGCCGCTTTTGAAGCGTCGTCGCGCCCGATGGTATTTACTTTCTGGATAATCGGATATTCGTTGAGCCGCCGGCTGCCCTGCCAGATTTCGACGCGGTAGAGAATTCCGAGATGTGCGCCGACATCTTCGATAGTCCCGTAATCGTTGACTGTTTCGGCGTTCTTAACCGGAAGTTCAAGCGGTTCGTTCGTTTTCACCGTCTCGAACTCGTTTTTTGAAACGGCTCTGACTTCGATGTCTTCTTCGAGCGTCGCATCAACGGCAATCTCGACGCTCATTTTCTTGGCGGTTAATTGCAGTTTGCCCGCCATTTCTTTGGCGCGTTCAAAAATCATCACGCTCAGACCGTTCTCGAAAAACTCGCGCTTGTCGCGGCGCAGATTTTTATCCGCTTCACCGCTCAGATAAACGACGAACTTCTCCGGCGCGTAAGCCTTATTGGTATTCGGCACTCGCACGATCTCATTTTTCAAAGCCGCCTCGACTTCATTTAAAAGCCTTTGCAGAAAAAGTTCCGATTCCGATTTATTATCGTGAGCCTGCTGGATGTTTTCGGCAACCGCGTCTTCCGGTTCATTATCAATCCAACGCCTGATGCCGTTTATTAAATTTGCCATTATTTTTCTCGAACCAACTGAACAATAATAGCTTAAAATTATGCTAAACGATAAGCGGTGCGCGGGCAGTGAAGCAGCGATAGCCGGACGGCTAACTCTGATAAAAATTATGGCTTTTCGGTTAATTCGATATATTTTGTGCGGTCAGCGTCGGCTTTTACCTGCTCGCCGAGTTTATCGTAAGCCTTTGCACGTTTGAGATAAACTTCGGGCGGCGTTTTCCTTAAATCTATCTCGATTACGCTGTCAAAATCCTTAACGGCGTTTTGGTAAGACTCGCGGGCTTTAACTTCGTCGTTTTCAAATTCGCCGTAATTGCGCCCGTTTTCATAAAAAATAATGCCGCGACCAAAATAGGCTTTTGATAATCTGGGATTCAAAAACAACGCCTTTTCAAAATTGTTCAGAGCTAATTCGTAATTTCTCCTGATTAAATAAACCTGCCCGATGCCGAAATACAATTCATCAGAATTTTTATTGCCGTTGAGTGCTGCCTCAAATTGGACAAGTGCTTCATCAAATTTATCTTTTTCCAAAAAGAAAGTTCCATAGTAAAGCCGCGCTTTGAAATAATTTTCATCTTCGTAAATACGCTGGTGGGAATTATCAAAAGCATTTTTAAAGTCGCTGAAAGCGCGCTCAAAATCATTTCGTTTGTAATACAAAATACCTCGACCAACGTAATAATCACCTAAACCGTTCCCGATTCCGCGTCCGATGGCAAACGGCTGGCTGATGCCATCATTAAAAGCGGACATTCGACAATCATCGTCATCCTTCGCGCAAATATTTATATCAATGCGGC
This sequence comes from Pyrinomonadaceae bacterium, assembly GCA_026785925.1. Taxonomy (GTDB): domain Bacteria; phylum Acidobacteriota; class Blastocatellia; order Pyrinomonadales; family Pyrinomonadaceae. The sequence goes on along the minus strand of JAJAZE010000417.1, from coordinate 2,512 downwards.
AAATTGCACCGATTGACTTGCCTTTTGGCTGGTCATATTTGGCGATGTCGGCGGCGGATTCTTTTCTTTTGCCAACTTTGCAGTAACTATCGGCTCTCAATATATAAACATCGGTGTAATCGGGTTTGAGTTCAATCGCTTTCGACGCATCTTCAATGGCTTTGGCAAAGTTTTCCTTTTTGTGGTGCAGTTTGGAACGTCCGAAATAGTATTCTGCCTGGTTCGGTTCTAATTGGATCAACTTATCATATTGTTCAATCGTCAAACCGCCTCTTTTAATTTCCTGATAGATGTATATGAGATTGTCGGCAGCGAATGAATCCGCCGGACTAAGTTCTTTCGCCCGGTTAAATTCCTTAATCGCCTCGGCGTAGAATTTATATTGCAGGTAAATGTAACCGCGCCCGCTGTAAGCCTTGTCGAACTTCGGATTCAGACTGATTGCCCGGTCAAAATCCGCCATCGCCGACTCATATTCTTCACCGTGCAAATACACCAATCCACGCTCGTAAAAGGCTTCGACATCTTCCGGGCTTTTCTTGATCGCGGCAGTATATTCAGCAATTTCACGCTGGTCAGCAACTTTGGCTTTTTCAGGAGTTTTGTCAGGCTGCGCGTTCGTGTGAACCGAAAACGCTGACAGCAACGCCGTAAATATAATTATTTTTGAAAATACGCGGCTGAAAAATTGGGTCGGCATAAAATTATTTCTCCCAGATGCTGAAATCATAAACCAAAAGTCGTTGTCTGCAAAGCATTTTCTGAATAGACCGAACCTGACAAAGCCGCCGCCGATTTGTTAGCATCGAACTTCATTGGTGATGGAAGTTTCAGCAGTCAAAACAGAAAAAGATTACGCGCCGCACGTCGCGCTGTTTGCCGTGCAGATTTTTTTCGGTTCGGCGGCGATTCTCGGCAAGCTCGCGCTCGTCGCGTTTCCGCCGTTTGCGATTGTCGGCTTTCGCGTCGCGGGCGCGGCTTCTTCATTCGTGCTGCTGCAAAAACTCGGCGGGAATTTGAAACTGGATAAGCGCAGTCATTACTGGCAATTCGCGCTGTTCGCCTGTTTCGGTGTGATTTTCAATCAACTTTTATTTTTCAAAGGATTGTCGCTGACGACGGCGACCAATACCTCCCTGCTCGCCGTGATGATTCCGGTGTTTGCGATTCTGGTCAGCGTCGCCATCGGCAATGATAGATTGACCGGATTGAAAGTTATCGGCACGATGACGGCGGGCGGCGGCGTGATTTATTTGATTGACCCGCAGAACGCGAGTTTTTCGTCGGCGACGACGCAGGGCGATTTGCTGATTATTCTCAACAGTATGTCGTATGCCACTTACGTTGCGGTCTCGAAAAAATTGATTACGCATTACGGAGCTTTAAAATCAATCGCGTGGCTGTTTCTGTTCGCTTCAATCGTCAATGTTCCCGTCGGTTTATACTCGCTTTCGACCGTTGAGGTCTCACAGATAAATTCCGGCGCGTGGCTCGCGCTCGCGGCAATCGTAGTTTTCCCGACCATTGCCGCTTATTACTGGAACGCCTGGGCGTTGGCGCGAGTCGCGCCGTCCGTCGTCGCCGTCTATATTTATTTGCAGCCTTTGATCGGAACCTTGCTGGCGATTTTCGTTTTGGGCGAAGCGTGGAAGCCGCGCATCTTTACGGCGATGGCTTTAATTTTCACAGGCGTTTTTATCGTCACGCGCAAACGGAAACGCGAAGTTATTTCAAAACTTTGAGTTTTTCACGGGGAATTTTAACAGGATGAACAGGATTGGCAGGATAAATTACAAGCAAAAATAATCCTGTCTATCCTGTCTATCCTGTTAAAATTCTTCCGCCGATGATCGTCAATTTCACCTTTCCATCGTTATCCAAAGCGACTAAATCGGCGCGTTTGCCAATTTCAATCGAGCCGTGAGTTTGCTCGATTCCCAAAAGTCTCGCCGGATTCGCGCTCGCCATTTGCGAGACTTCCGCGTCGGAAAAGCCGAGTTCGCGCATTCGCCGCACCGCGTCGAGCATCGTGATGACGCTGCCCGCAATGCTGCCGCGTTCATTCTGCGTTTTGCCGTTCACCACCGAAATTTTCTCGCCCCAAAGCCGAAACTCACCGTCGCCCAAACCGGTCGGCGCAACCGAATCGGAAATTAAAGAAACTTTATCCGCGCCTTTACTTTCTACGCCGAATTTCAAAACCGGCGGCGCGACGTGAACGCCGTCGGCGATAATGTCAAAAGTGGTTTCAGCGTTCGTCAAAGCCCAGCCGACGACCCCGACCTCGCGGTGATGCAAACCGGTCATCGCGTTGAAAAAATGCGTCAGATGCCTCGCGCCCGCGTCAAACGCTTGATCGAGCGTCGGCAAATCAGCTTTCGTATGCCCGATTGAAACGATCCAGTTTTGCCTTTGCAATTCTCTAATCAATTCGATCCCGTTCTCGACTTCCGGCGCGAGCGTCGTTAAATGAACGCCTTTTTTAAGTTTCGGCAAACTATCAATTTCATCG
>JAJAZE010000416.1 GCA_026785925.1 Pyrinomonadaceae bacterium | reverse complement strand
TGTGCCGATTGCCGCCGTCGCCGCCAACGAAGATTCGATTGACATTCTCGAACTAAGCGGCGCGACGCGCGTTCTGCCGCTCAAGCACACGCTCGGCGAGCATCTGGCGAATCGAATCAGCGTCGGGCGCGGGCAAACGCACGTTATCAGAAAATTTGACGATTGGCTGGTCGTCGAATTTACCGTGCATAACACGCGGCTAAAAAATTTGAAAATTCGGGAAACGCGCATTCGGGAATTATCTGGAGCGAGCGTCGTCGGAGTTTGGGAACGCGGGCGGCTTTTGCCCGCCGAACCGGATCAAACGCTTTCTGATTTCAGCGTTCCGGTCGCCGTCGGCACGAAAGAGCAAATAGATAAACTCGAAAAGATGCTCGCCGAAAGCGCGTCGGAAGCCGCGTCCGCAACCGAAGCCGCGCTGATTATCGGCGGCGGAAAAGTCGGCTGCGCCGCCGCCGCCGCGCTCAAACGAAAAGGCGTAACGGTGTTCGCGGTTGACTGTAAAAAAGATTTGCGCGACAGTCTCGGTCAAGTTGCCGACCGCGTAACCATCGGCGACGCCGCCGACCGCGAAACTTTAATGCGCGGCGGTTTGCGTGAAGCCTCGCTGGTGATTCTCTCGACCAACGACGACGCGGTGAACATTTATCTTTCGATTTACTGCCGCCGTCTCAATCCGCATCTTCGCATCGTCAGCCGCATCACGCACGAGCGCAATCTCGAAGCGATTCACCGCGCCGGTTCGGATTTCGTTTTGAGCTACGCTCCGCTCGGCGCGGAATCGGTTATCGCTCTGATTGAGGGACGCGAGCCGGTCATTATGGGCGAAGGAGTCGAATTTTTTACCGTTGATTTGCCCGCGCCGCTTGCCGGTCGGACGCTCGCCGAAAGCGGCATCGGCTCTTTGACCGGACTAACTGTGTTAGCCGTTCAAACCGGCGGCGAAACGATTGCCAATCCGTCCGCTTCGACGAAGCTGCCGAAAAACAGCCGTTTGAACGTGCTGGGAACTACGGAACAGTTGCAGAATTATACGAAAATGTTTCAATAGAGAAAATTATCAAACTCGAAAGCGTTTTCCAAAACGCTGCCGAATTATTTGCGGAGGAAAATTAGAAAATGCACACGCCGCCGCTGTTTGCGGATTTATTGATTATTTTGCTGGTTTCCGTGCCGGTCGCTTTTGCCTGTCTGCGTTTGAAACTGCCGCTGCCGGTCGGTTTGATGCTCACGGGAATCGTCATCGGACCTTACGGGTTAGGCTTAATCAAGGAACTCGAAGCCATCGAAATTCTCGCCGAAATCGGCGTGATGCTGCTGCTTTTCACCATCGGGCTGGAGTTTTCGCTTCATCGCCTGCGCGAGATGAAGCGGCTCATTCTGGTCGGCGGCGGTTTGCAGGTCGCTTTAACGATTGCCGCCGTTTGCGGCGTCGCGCTTCTTTTCGGCAGAGAACTTAATCAAGCGGTTTTTTTCGGTTTTCTGGTCGCTCTCTCCAGCACGGCGATTGTGCTGAAAAGCTATGCCGAGCGCAGCGAAGTTGACGCTCCGCACGGTCGCGCCGGCATCGGGATTTTGCTTTTTCAGGATATTAGTATTGTTTTGATGATGCTGCTGGTTCCGGTTCTCGGCGGAAAAGATGCTGCATCGTTCGGCGCGATTGCCGCCAAACTCGGCGGCTCGCTATTGGGTCTGATTGTCATTGTGGCGGCGGCGTGGCTGCTTGTTCCCATCCTGCTCAAACAAATCGTCCGTTTGAAAAGCCCGGAAGTTTTATTGCTGTTGGTCGTGCTGCTTTTTCTGGGAATATCCTTTGTGACCGCGCAATTCGGTTTATCGCTCGCGTTGGGAGCGTTTATCGCCGGAATGGTTTTAGCCGATTCCGATTACAGCCATCAGGTGACGGCGGACATTCTGCCGTTCCGCGATGTTTTCAACAGCATATTTTTCGTTTCCATCGGACTGCTTCTGTCGCTCGGCGCGCTCGTTGAAAATTTGTTCACCGTTTTTTTGTGGGTCGCGCTGCTCGTCGTCGGCAAGGCTTTAATAATCTGGCTGGTGATTCAATTACTGGGATTTCCGCAGAGAATCGCGGCGATGACCGCGCTCGGTCTGGCGCAAGTCGGCGAATTTTCTTTCGTGCTGGCAAAAGCCGGACGGCTCGTAGATTTGCTTCCCGACACCGATTATCAAAGTTTTCTCGCCGCCTCGATTATCTCGATGATTGCGACGCCGTTTATGATCCGCGCCGCGCCGCGTTTCGGTTATTTTATTCAATCAATCGTGCCGGATAAAAAATCTGTCGAAGATACGTCTGAAACCGAAGAAGACATACATATAACTTCGACGGGCGGATTAAACAATCACGTTATCATCGTCGGTTACGGGCTGAACGGGCGCAATCTCGCTAGAGTATTGCGAGCCGTTACCGTGTCTTACACGATTCTCGACCTGAACGCCGAAACGGTTCGTGAGGCGAAAGAAAAGGGCGAGAAAATCAACTTCGGCGACGCGACCAGACGCGAAGTTCTGCATCACGCGGCAATCGAAAACGCCAACGCGCTCGTGCTGGCGATGTCCGATTCGCAGGCGGCGCGGCGCACCGTCAGACAAGCCCGCGCGCTGAACGAAAAAATCTACATCGTCGTTCGCACGCGCTACACTTCGGAGATTACCGAACTGCTCAAATACGGCGCGGACGAAGTTATCCCGGAAGAATTTGAAACGAGTATCGAGATATTTTCGCGCGTTCTGCTGCGCTACGGCGTTGACCGCCGGACAATCGAAAACCAGATTGAAAGAGTTCGCCGGCAGGGTTACGAGATGCTGCGCTCGCCGTCGCTCCAGCGAGTTGAAATGTCGAATCTGAATGCGGCTCTGCACACGGCGACCACGGAAACCGTCAAATTAAATCACACTTCTCCGGTTGTCGGCAAAAATCTCGGCGAACTCGATTTGCGAAACGCCACCGGCGCGACACTAATTGCCGTCGTGCGCGGCGACGATACGAAAATCGGTCCCGGCGCGAGCTATAAATTGCAGGAAGACGACATTTTAATTTTATTCGGCAAGCCCGAAAGTATCGAACGGGCGATTGAGCTGATACAGCCTGATGACCTGACGGGAGGTTTTAATCCTTAACTCAGCCTTTATAAGGAGCTTTGGAAAATAAATTAGGAGATTTCGATGTTCGGACTTCTTGATTTCATCGCCATTTTATTAATCATTTTCGGCTGGTGCGTAATTACTCAGGCGGCGCGGGATATTTTTGTCACCGCCCGATTAGCCGCGAGTGTCCGGCAAAAAAATACCGGATTGTCTGTTTATTATTATTCGCTAAGCGGTCTGATTATCAATAAGGCGTATCAAATAATCAGATGCCGCGAACGGCGGCGAGTTTTCTCGTCCGTCGCAGTTGTTTTACTT
>JAJAZE010000415.1 GCA_026785925.1 Pyrinomonadaceae bacterium | reverse complement strand
CAAGCCGTCAATCAAAGTCCGCCTTGCGCCCGTCGTCCGGTTGACCAGCGAAACACGCCCGCTGTTCGGCGTGTCCGTTCCTGATTCGGAAACCAGCAGCGACGAGCCGCCGGCAGTAATAATTTTAGCCGGATTGTTTAATCCGGTCGTAAAAACCGAGGTCTGCGCCCGCGAAGCGACTGCGCCGAGCAGTATAGTCAGCGCAATCACCAGCGAGAAAGTAAAATTTTTTTTGGTGATTTGTCGTATATTTTGAATTTTCATTTTGTCTCCTTGTTTAAATTATTCAAAGCGTGCGGCAGTTGCCGTCGCGCATCCGGTTTGAGCCAATTGGTCATTGGCATCGTAAATTTCGATTGAAGCGGTGGCGGTGAATTGTTTGCCGTCCGCGCTCAAATTAATTTGCTGGCTGATTTTTTGCCAGCCGTCATAATTGCCGTCGGCTTTAAAGCGAAAGAATTTGAACGCATTAGAAAAGCGGTTTTCGTCCAGATGCCGCCAAACTCCGTGTCCGGGCGAGCGCAGATTAGGAGAATTCCCCGCAGTTGTTTCCTGCATCGTGCCGCCCGCCGCGAATGTCAGCAGCGAGCGGAAATTCTGCACCGCCGCGCCCGTCTGACAATTGCGAACCGTCACCTGCGCGTCCCACACGCCGACGATTTTTCCGGCATTATTTCCGGCGGTGTTTTCGGTCGGGGATTGTCTGCCGGTCGTGTTCTGCGCCGCCGCCCAAACCTGCGCGAACACGGCAATCAGCGTAAACGCCAAACCCGTTCCCGCGATTATCTTTAAAAACGTCCTTTCCATTTTTCCTCCTTACTCATTCGGATTTACCAGCAAAAACTTTTCCGTCTCAGGCTGATGCGTGTCATAATGTTTCAAAACGAATCTGAAAATCTTTAGAAGCGGCTTGAAAATTTCTGAAAATTTCTGAAAGCTATCTCAAAATTAGGCTTTGCGTTCAGAGTCCACGCCCCGCGCGTGTGGTTTTCGCCAGCGAAGCGCGGCGAAAACAGCAAACTGAAGTTTGGACTCTGAACGAAGAAAACGATTTTTGTATTTTTTGAGATAGTTACTTGGAAAAATCTCGGAATTTCCTGTAATGGCAAACTCCCTCGAACAACAAACGGACGTTTACGAATTCGGCAATTTTCGCGTTGATGCCGCGAAACGTCTGCTTTTAAATGGCGGCGGGGAGATTGTGCCGCTCACGCCGAAGGTTTTTGACACGCTTCTTTACCTGGTCGAACACGCGGGGAAAATAATCGAGAAAGACGAATTGATGCGGGAAATCTGGGCGGATACGATTGTCGAAGAAAATAATCTCAGTCAAAATATCTCGATTCTGCGGCGCGTGCTGGGCGAAAAGCGCGGCGAGCATCGCTACATCGCCACCGTTCCCGGAAAAGGTTTTAAGTTTGTCGCCTCGGTCGAGGTTTCAGGTTTCAAGTCAGATGTCGCCGGTAAATTGAAGCCTGACGAAACGGCGGAAGACTCGGAAGCCGGACGAGCAAACCCCGGAACCCAAAACCCGGAACCTGAAACCTGGAATCTGAAACCTGAAACCCGGAACCTTAAACTAAACACCGAAAACCGCCGAACAAACCGTTTCGGAACAATCGCTTTCGCCGTTTTGAGCGTTCTCGCGCTCAGTTCGATGGGATTTTATTGGTGGCGCGAAAATGTCAAATCCGCGCCGGACGCGCCGATTAAAACCATCGCGGTTTTGCCGTTCAAACCGCTGGTGGCGGAAAATCGAGATGAAGCGTTGGAGATGGGAATGGCGGATACTTTGATTTCACGGCTCGGCGATAACCGGGAAATCGTCGTGCGTCCGTTGAGTTCGGTGAGAAAATACGGCGGTTTGGAACAGGACGCGCTCGCGGCGGGACGCGCTTTGGCGGTTGATTCGGTGCTTGACGGCAGCATTCAACGCTGGGGCGACAACCTTCGCGTGACGGCGCGGCTGGTTAAAACGGCGGACGACCGCTTGCTCTGGACGGGAACTTTCGACGAAAAATTCACCGACATTTTCGTTGTGCAGGACGCAATTTCAAAACGAGTCGCGGCGGCTTTAGCGTTACGATTGAGCGGCGACAAAACGACGAAACTCGAAAAACGCTCCACGAACAACGCCGAGGCTTACGAGCTTTATCTGCGCGGACGGTTTCATTATTTGAAAATAACGCTGCCGGAAATTCGCAAAGCTATCGCCTATTATCAGCGGGCAATCGAGCTTGATCCGAATTACGCGCTGGCTTACGCGGGAATGGCGGATGCCTACCGGACTTTGCCGATTGCTTACGGCACATCGTCCAAAGAGGGTTTTCCGCAAGCGAAAGCGGCGGCTGTCAAGGCTTTGGAAATTGATGAAAATTTAGCGGAAGCACACATCGTTTTGGGCTGGACTGCATTCTGGTATGAATGGGATTGGCAGGCGGCGGAAAGCGAGCTGAAACGAGCCATCGAGCTTGCCCCGAACAATTCCGACGCGCGCCGCGCCTACGCGCATCTGTTATCAAATTCGGGACGGCACGACGAAGCACTTCTGGAGATAAAACGCGCCCGCGAACTCGACCCTTTGACGCTGATTACGGGCGCGCTCGAAGGTCAGTTTCTATTTTACGCCGGACGCGACGCGGAAGCGTTCGACCGCTATCAAAAAACGCTCGAAATCGAACCGAATTTTTGGATCGCGCACAACGGCTTGGGACGAATTTATATTCGTCAGGAACGCTACCCGGAAGCCGTCGCCGCATTGACTAAAGCCATCGAACTTTCCGGCGGCAGCCCCGAACCGATTACGCAGTTAGGCTACGCGCTGGCAAAATCGGGAAATCGAGAAAGGGCGCGAGCCACAATAGAAGAGTTAAAATCATTTGCCGCCGAAAAATATATTCCGGCATACAACTTCGCTCTAATTTACAACGGTTTGGGCGAACGCGAAGAAGCGTTAAATTACCTCGAAAAATCTTTGCAGGAACGCGAGGTGCAAATGTCATTCATTAAAATTGATACGCGCTGGGATGATTTTCGAGCCGAGTCGCGCTTTATCGAATTGATGCGGCGGATGAATTTTGAATAGTTGAAATTAAAGATAAAAATGAAAATAGCTTTGATCGGTTACGGCGCAATGGGCAAACTGATTGCCGGTTTAGCCGCCGACAAAAATCACGAGATCGCGGTTGTCATTGACGAATCGGATGCCCGATTGTCGGCGGAAAAATTAGCCGAAAAGCTAAGAGGCGTGACCGTAGCGATTGATTTTTCGATTGCCGCAGCGGTGAACAGAAACGTCGAAGCGTGTCTGCTCGCCGATGTTCCGCTGGTCGAAGGCACGACCGGCTGGAACGATGAAAAGGAAAACGTCAAAAAACTAATTGAAGAAAACAACGGCGCGTTCGTCTTCGGCGCGAACTTCTCAATCGGTGTCAATCTGTTCTACCGCATCGCGGATTTCGCGGCGGAACTCGTCAGCAAATTCGACGATTACGAAGCCTTTATCGAAGAACAGCATCATTCGCGCAAAAAAGACGCGCCCAGCGGCACGGCTTTGAAATTAAAGGAAATCGTCGCTGAGCATTTCACGAAAGATTTTTCCGTTTCTTCGATTCGTGCGGGCAATATACCCGGAACGCACCGCGTCGGTTTCGACGGCGCGGCTGACCAGATTTTGCTGGAACACGCGGCGCGTTCGCGGGAAGGTTTTGCGGCGGGCGCAATTCTCGCGGCGGAATGGATTGTGGGAAAAAAAGGTTTTTATGAATTTATTGAAGTGATGGATCAAGTGATCGTCCAACAGTCTAAAATTCAAAATTAAAAGCCAATGCCAAACCCGCCCATTCACCGGCTCGCCCAACTCGATTTTCTCCGCGCCGTCGCCGTCGTTCTCGTCATCGGCAATCACTCGGCGATTTGTCCGCCGGAAACCAATTATTTAGTCAATCAAATCACCGGCGTTTGGTATCGCGGCGGTTGGGCGGGCGTTGATTTGTTTTTCGTTCTGAGCGGCTTTCTGATCGCCGGTCTGCTTTTTAGCGAATACAAAAAGCGCGGCACGATTGATATTAAAAGATTTCTTCTGCGGCGCGGTTTCAAGATTTATCCGGCGTTCTGGTTTCTGCTTCTGACGACTTTTCTCATCAATGTTTTAACTGGCAAAACGAATAATCAAGCTAATTTTCTCAGCGAAATACTTTTCGTTCAAAATTATTATCCGGGAATTTGGGCGCACACCTGGTCGCTCGCCGTCGAGGAACATTTTTATATTTTTTTGAGTCTGCTGTTCGGCGTTTTTCTGTTTCTCGGCAGAAAATCGAGCGGCAATTCGTTCGCCTTTATCCCGAAAGTGTTCGCGCTGCTGGCGTTTGTCTGTCTGGCTTTGCGCTACCTGACGGACGATTTTCTCGGATTCAGCTACGAAGTTAATGTCGAAGAAACTCATCTGCGAATTGACTCGCTCTTTTTCGGCGTTTTTCTCTCGTATCTCTGGAATTTTCGCGGTTTGGCGGAAAGCGAATTTTTGCGAAAGCATAAGTTTCTCATCGGTTTAGCCGGTGTCGGCTGTTTCGTTCCGGCGTTTATTTTTGAACTGAGCAAAACATTCTGGCTCGAAACATTCGGACTGACGCTGCTTTATCTCGGCGGCGGCTTTCTGCTGCTCGCGCTGCTCAAAAGCGATTTCGGAGCGAGCAAACTTCTGAGAATCGCGGCGGAACTCGGCAAATACTCTTATTCGATTTACCTCTGGAATCTGCCGACGCACGCCGGACTGATGAAATTTACCAACCTCGCGGCTGAAAACTGGTTTCTCTACGCCTTAATTTACTGGACGGTCACGCTCGCGCTCGGCATCGGCACGGCAAAGCTCATCGAATATCCGGTTCTGCGACTGCGCGACCGACTGCTTCCCGCAACCGTAACGGCGATCAAAGCCGCCTGAATTTTTCAACCAAACAAATTAAGTTCGCATTATATCTGTGATAATCTGTGTTTATCGGTAGTTAAAAAGATTCAGGTGGATAATTATGACGATAAAACTCGATTGGCTGCGCGGCTGCGGAACTGCACTGGTAACACCGTTTCACAAAGACGGTTCGATTGACGACGAATGTTTTAAGTCTTTAGTGACGCGGCAAATTAAAAACGGCGTGAAGATTCTGATTCCGTGCGGCACGACGGGCGAAGCCGTTACGATGTCTGACGAAGAGAAAATTCACGTCATCCGAATGACGATTGAAGTCGCGCACAAATTAGGCGCGAAAGTTATCGCCGGAACGGGCAGCAATAATACGGCGGCGACGATTGACTTCACCAGAAAAGCGCGTGAACTCGGCGCGGACGGCGCACTCGTTGTCGCGCCGTATTACAACCGACCGACGCAGGAAGGAATGTTTTGTCATTTCGGCGAGATTGCCAAATCGGTCAAGCGATTTCCGATAATGCTCTACAACGTGCCGTCGCGCACGGCTTCAAATATCAGCGCGGAAACGACTTTGCGATTAGCGAGCGAATACGAAAACATCGTGGCAACGAAAGAAGCGTCGGGCGTTTTTTCGCAGATTATGGAAATCATCGCCAAACGTCCGAAAAACTTTAAAGTCTTTTCCGGCGACGACGCGACGACTTTGCCTTTAATTTCCGTCGGCGCGGACGGACTCGTTTCGGTTTGCGCGAACGAAATTCCGAAGGAAACTTCCGCGATGGTCGAAAAAGCTCTTGACGGCGCGTGGACTTCCGCCCGAAAAATTCACTATAAAATTCTGCCGCTGATGGAAGCCAATTTTATCGAAGCCTCGCCCGCGCCGTGTAAATTTGTGATGAAGGAAATGAATTTGCTGGAAGAAAATTTGAGATTGCCGCTTGTGCCGATTACCGAACCGACGCGGAAAAAGTTGAAAGAGATTTTGCAGAAGTTGAAATAGTTTTATGAGCAAAAGGTTTACCGAAACAGTTGCAAAATCTGACGGAGTAAATTGGAAAATTCCAAACGCTTCGTTAATGAGCTTTGCTCAAAAAATTTACGGTAAATGTCCAAATTGCGGGCAGGCAACAATAATCAAAGCTAATTACAAGTATTTCAATTGCATCGAAAATTCTCGCGTCCAGTGCCTAAACTGCGCTTTCTATGAAGATTGGAACTCTGAAAAAATTTACGGCGCGGCAGTCGGTAAGGCTAAAAAGCCTTGTCCGAATTGCGGAACAAAATGGCTTGCCGCCGAAGTAAAAATTAAAAACGCCAAACCTGTTAAGGATTATGCTGAAGTTACTTGCGAAGTGTGCAAGAAACCAAGCTATTTGTCATTGTCTTGGCATCGAGAATTTAACGAAAATAAACCTTTAGACCCTTATTTCAATTATCCGCTTTGGCTTCAAACGGAATGTGTCGGAGAAATTCTTTGGGTATTTAACGAAGAACATCTCAATTATCTAAAATCTTACGTTAAAGCGGATTTGAGAGAAGATGACGGAAGGCTGGACTGGTCAATGATTAGCCGTTTGCCAAAATGGATTACGTCAGCGAAAAATCGTCAGCAGGTCTTGAAAGCAATTGCGAAACTTGAAAAACAAATTACAGAACTAAACAAAAAATGACATTACTAGAAAAAATCGAACAATTATTCACCAAAACCGAATTTGACGCGACTGACCACGAAACTTTCGGCGATTTCAAAACGGCGTTGCGCGAAGGCGCGATTCGTGCCGCCGAAAAAGACGAAAGCGGCATCTGGCGAGTGAACGT
>JAJAZE010000414.1 GCA_026785925.1 Pyrinomonadaceae bacterium | reverse complement strand
GTCATTGTGGCAAAAGACGCGGCGATGGACTGGAATCCGATTTGGTCGCCCGACGGAAAATATATCTATTTCGGCAGCGACCGCGGCGGAAATATGAATATCTGGCGCGTGCCAGTTGACGAAAAAACGGGGAAAACCTTGGGCGAGCCGGAATCCGTCCCGACACCTTCGTTGTATATCAGGCATCTTGCATTTTCGCGCGACGGGAAAAATCTCGCCTATATCAGATACGAAACCCAGTCGAATCTGCAATCAATTGCCTTTGACCCGGAAAAACTCAAAACCGTTGGCGAAGTGAATATGGTAACCCGCAGCAACCGACAGGTAAGCACGCCCGCGCTCTCGCCGAACGGCGAAGAATATGTGCTTCGCTACCCGTCAATGACGCAGGAAGACATCGCAATTTTCAACCGCGACGGGTCAAATGTGCGATATTTAACCAACGATAAATTCCGCGATAGAACGCCGCGCTGGTCGCCGGACGGAAAAAAAATCGCCTTTACTTCGGACCGAAGCGGAAAATATCAGATTTGGATGATTAACGCCGACGGCTCGGATTTGCGGCAAATCACTTTTACGGAAAAAACCGCCGCGACTGTTGCGATTTTTTCGCCCGACGGCTTGCGGCTCGCCTTTTCGGAAATTGACAATAAAACACAAACGTCGTTTATTCTCGATCTGACCAAATCTTGGCAAAATCAAACGCCCGTGCCGCTTCCCGCCGTGCCGAATTACAAAGGCTCGTATTCGGCGCGTGATTGGTCGGGCGACGGCAGTAAATTATTGCTTTTATTTTACGATGCCGATTCCGAAGGCAGTGAAACGGGCATCAGAGTTTTCGATTTCAAGACTTCGACTTACCAAAAAATGACCGATTCCGGCTCGTATCCGATTTGGCTGAAAGACAACCGGCACTTTATTTTCGAAGACCAAAACACGCTTTTCGTCTTCGATACGCTGACGAAAAAAGCGACCGAGATTTACAAACCTCCGTCCTACGCGATTCAACACGCCAACGTCTCGCCCGACAATCGTCTGATTTATTTTCGATATTTACAGGTTGACGCAAACGTCTGGTTGCTGGACGCTTCGCGTTAATATAATAAGTAAGTGGTTAAAATTAATAACGGTTCAGAGTTCAAAGTTCAATTACACATTCACGTTTAGAGTTCAAACTTTAGTTTGTTCCGCCGGCGAAGCGCGGCGGAAACACGCTGAAGGCGTGAACTCTAAACGCGATTAGCAAACTTCTTTATTTCAATTAATTTTGTCCAAGTAATGCCTCAACTAAAAGTTACAGACAAGAATTATTGAAAAAGCCCCTATCGAAAATAAAAGGTTTACCGATTTTGATAGAGCCAAAATTTCCCCTCTTAACTTTTTATTGAGGCATTACTTGTCCAATCACTTAAACCTATATTTTTCAGCCGCTTTTGTGGTATAAATTTCTTATGCTTTCGGTTCACAAAACAATCAAATCAATTCTCGCCCAACTCGGCATCGCTCCGAAAGAATCCTGTCGCCGCTAAATTTTCTTTCCGATTACAATCCAAAATATTTTTCGGCTATAATTTCATTCTGTGTCTTTGGCTCAAGGAGCAAGGTGTATGGAAAACGGAAGACTGAATAATTTACGAAATCTGAAAGAATTATTAGCTAACGGGCAAATAATTCATTTTGAAAAATTTTCGGAAGACGAAATATCCGCGATGCTCGACAGCCGCGACAGCGTTGAGTTTGAAGCGGATTGGCTGCGCGTTTTTCATTCAGTCGAAAAATTTGCCGAATGATGCAGACATCGAAGAAATTCGCCGGATTGCTTACGAAAAATCGTTTGAAGCCGCCAAACATTCGGAACTTGCCGCGTATGTCGCGGATGATTTCGAGCTGATTGCTAAATCGCTGCAATCCGGCTTGGACGACGAATGGCTGAATTCGCTTTTTTTAACTTATCTGCACGGCAGCTTTCCGCATACGAAACTGACACTCAAAAAAAGCGGTTTGGAATTATTGATGGAGATGCTTTTGCCGGAAGAGCAATTCGTTTGAACTTTTTATGCTTAAATTTCATAACACTTTAACCAACAATCTCGAAGAATTTCAGCCACTTGACGGCAACGATGTCAAGATGTATGTCTGCGGTCCGACGGTTTGGAGTTTCGCGCACATCGGCAATTTTCGCACGTTTGTGTTCGGCGACGTTCTGCGGCGTTACCTGAAATATAAAGGCTACAATCTGACGCACGTTTTTAATTTAACCGATGTTGACGACCGCATTATCAACGAGGCGAAAAAAGCCGGAAAAACAATTGACGAATTCACCGCGCCATTTATCGAGGCGTTTTGGGAAGACTTCGACGCGCTCGGTTTAGAACGTCCTGAAATCGCCCCGCGAGCGACGCAGCACGTCGCGGAAATGATTCAAATTATCGAAACGCTTCTCGAAAATGGTCGCGCTTACGAATCGGACGGCTCGATTTATTACCGCATCGCGGCATTTCCCGATTACGGCAAGCTGTCGAAAATAAATTTCGCGGGCAACGTCTCCGGCGCGTCGGGCAGAGTTGACACCGACAAATACGATAAGGAAAACGCCAACGATTTCGCGCTCTGGAAATTGGTTGACGCGGACGAGCCGACCGGCTGGGACGCGAGTTTCGGGCGCGGTCGTCCGGGCTGGCATATCGAATGTTCGGCGATGGCGATCAAGTATTTAGGCGAAACTTTCGATTTACACGCAGGCGGTGTTGACTTGAAATTTCCGCATCACGAAAACGAAATCGCCCAATCCGAAGGCGCAACCGGCAAACAATTCGCTAAGGTCTGGCTGCACTCGGAACATCTTAAAGTCGAAGGCGAAACGATGTCGAAAACGGCAGGAAACTATTTCACTTTCCGCGATTTGATTGAGAAAGGTTACGCGGCGACGGCGATTCGCTATCTGCTTTTTTCAGTTCCCTATCACAAGCAATTGAATTTTACCTTTGAAACTTTGGACGGCGCGGAACAAACGATTGCGCGACTGCGCGATTTTCGCAAGCGTCTTCAGGAAGCCAATCTGCCCGACGGCATAAACACGGATTTGGAGGGTAAAGTGCGCGGATTTCTCGCGGATTTTGAAACGGCGATGGACGATAATTTAAATACGTCGGTCGCGCTCGCCGCGCTGCACAATCTCGTCCGTGAAACGAACACGGCGATGGCGCACGAAGTCGCCTGCACCGAAGACCGCAGTTTAATTCTGCACATCATTGACAAATTCGAGGCGGTTTTCGGTATCTTCGGCGAACCTCAGGAAGAAATTTTAGATTCTGAAATTGAAAATCTGATTGAAGAACGCCGGGCAGCCAGACGCAATCGAAACTTTGCGCGGTCGGACGAAATCCGCGATTTATTGAGTGAAAAAGGCATTGTGCTGGAAGATACGAAAGACGGCGTAAGATGGAAACGAAAATGAACAATCAAATAACAATACAAAAATCCGAAAAAGGCTGGATACTCGAACTTCCCGACGAGTTTGCGGAAAGCATCGGCGTTGAAAAAAATTCAATCGGACTTTTGGGCTACAAAGATGGCAAAATCGAGGTTGAGGTTTTGCCACCGCCGTCGCCTGAATTGAAAGAATCCGTTGATCGTATTTTCAATAAATACAAAGACGCTTTCGAGGAAATGAAACGACTTGGCGATTGAATCGGTCAACTATACAAGCTATTCAGAAGCGGTTACCATCCACCTGCTTCTGATGAAACTCGTCAGTGAAACGCGCTTCGGCGTTGACCATCGTTCGCTGATTGAATCAGCGTTGGCTCGTCCGCAACAGGCGGCGGCGTATGAAAATGCCAATATAATCTGCCAAGCCGCCACACTTTATTTTGGTCTTATCAAAAATCATCCGTGGCTCGGCGGAAATAAACGCACGGCAACCGCTATTGTTGATGATTTTCTTGGACGTAATCGCTATGAAATTAGCGTTTCAATGAAAGAAATCGTCTCGCTCGTTCTGGCAATCGAATCCGATGAGTTTGGCGTTGATGAAATCGAGATTTGGTTACAGGAAAGAACTTTCTTGTTGAAGTAAGCACCCAAGCGAAAGTAATGAAGCATTTTGCTTTCGTTCAGAGTCCACGCTTGAGCGTGTCTTCCGCCAGCGAAGCGCGGCGAAAACGCAAAGTGCGTTCCGCGTTTGAACTCTGAACTTTTCAAAATACCTTGAAACTTTTCTTACCTGCTTAGCTATTCAATTTTCCAAACTTCAGCCAAAAACGCTTTCAAGCCTTGTGCTTCAAAGATTTGCGGTTCGCCGATTTTGTAATTTTGCGCTTTCAAATTTTGCAAAGGCGGCGCGAACTCGTTCCAGTTTTTATCACGAAAAGCGATAAAAAACCGTTCGCCTTCAAAATCGTTTGCCGTTTGAATTTCGCCGAAACCGCGCGGCAGAAAATAGGCTTTGTCTTCAATCAAATTTTCGATGCCGTTTATTTTAACGACTTGAAATTTCCCGTCCGAATCGCGCCGGGCAAACCAGAAATGATACGCGACTAAATCTTCAAAAACGTAAATTTTCGCCGGCTGCTTTTCATCTAAATTTCGCGCCAGATTTTCCCACGCGCACCAGATATATTTCGGCTCGGCGCGGGTCGCTTGAAGCAGCAACGCCGCGCCGAAAAGCAGGAAAACCAAGCCTAAACCTGCCGTTTGCAATTGCCGATTTTTTATTTTTGAAAAAGCGATTGCCGGTAGAATTAGGAACGGCGCGAAAACGATTATCAGGTGGCGCGTTCCCCAAACCGAATACGGCAAAATCCAACTTGCGGTAAAAGCCAACAGAATCGGCGTTAAAAAGAAAATCGCCGCCAAATAAAAATTTCTTTTCTCAGCCTCGCTCTCGTCTCTCCAACCGGCGAAGTAAAAACCGAAGGCGATGATGCCGACGACGATAATCGGCAGCGTTATCAAAATAATGACGGACGCATCAATGTTGCTTTGCTCGAAATAAATCGGCTCGAATAAATCGAAAACGAATCGGAAAACCGATGAGATATTCGGTTTCGCCATCCAGCCGATATTTTGCCCGACGTTTGAATTGATTTTAGATGCTTCCCAAACGGCGTAAATCCAAGGCGCGAAACTCGCCAACGTGACGGCGCACATCAAAACGATGTATTTAAGGCGATGCCGCGCCAGAATCGCCGCCGCGAGAACTTCGGACGCGACGATCAGCCAGCCGAAATAATGCGTGTAAACCAGCAATACGTTGACGACGAGCAAAGTCGGAAAGCCTTTGCCCATATTGACGAAACGCACGAAAAGCCAAAGGGAAAACAGCCCGGCGCACAGCAGCAAACTATACATTCGGACTCCCTGCGCGTATTTTATCAGCGAGCCGTTGGCGGCGAAAAAGGCGAGCGCGGCGGCGATTGCCGGAAATGAAAGTTTAAGCTGGCGGCACAAAAGCAGAAACGGGACGACGGCGACGATTGAAAATGTGACGGGAAAAAGCCTGAGCCAAAACAAACTTTCGCCGCCGACTGCAATCCAAATTTTCAGCAGAAAGTAGAAAAACGGCGGGTGAAT
>JAJAZE010000413.1 GCA_026785925.1 Pyrinomonadaceae bacterium | reverse complement strand
GTTTTATCGAACCGGACAAATTATTTTGACGACATTTATCTCGAATTTTGAGCTATGCAATTTTCAGACCGCTCAGTAATGAATTTACCTACTTGTTACTCATCCACGGAAGCAGATACTAGGCTATAGTGTCAGTCGCTTTCAGCGACAGAAGCGGAAATTCACTCTATTGCGTAACATCAGTTATAATAATCCACAATAATTCTTAGGAGAAAGCGATGATTAACGAAGATACAATCAACTATAATAGACTCTTCATTGAAAAGTCTGAACCGGGATTTGTCCAAGTTCTGTATTATGAGATAGATGACGGTCTTGATTTAGGCAGTCGGCTTTATATCGAGCAGGCGAGCGTTCCGACGTTTATTGAAATGCTGAGTCAGTGTTTGAGTGCTTACGGTCGCCGGTGCGGAGATGACAGCTTCCAAATCTATGATTCGGGACACAAACCACAATCGTTCTATAACATAGATAATCGGCGCCCCGACGGAGAGCAGTATAGTGGACTCAGCGGTTTTACCATTAACAGATCCGACGCCGAATACTTGTTGAAACAGCTTTCAGACATAGCCGCAAAAACTTCTCCCGACATAACCGCAACAACTTCTGCCGACACAACCGCAAAAACTTCTCCCGAGGCAATCGGGGAAATGTTGAATCGGCAGCTCCTGGAAGCCGCCGCGAACGGAGATTTAAGCACTCTCGGAAAGGCTCTGACGAGCGGCGCGGATGTCAACGCGCCTGGGCAGCATAAACAAAGCGCATTGAATATCGCCGCCGAAAAAGGACATTTATACGCCGTCGCAATTCTGCTGACAGCCGGTGCCGACATTGAAAGCTTGGATGTCGCCGACAGGTCGCCGCTGATGAATGCCGCCTTTCACGGAAAGACTCAAGTTGCATATTTATTATTGCGATACGGTGCAGTCATTAACCGCGACCTGCTGAGTTCACTAAAACTCAAGGTAGATATTTTTGAAGAAAGTGTCGGAGGAGCGGGAATGGTTGATTCAGATTATGCAGCGGCGTGGCGGAAATTTTATGATTCTATGATTGAAAAATGGCATCAGCAAAATGAAACGGCTTCTCCATAAATCTGTAGTAAAAAGAAATTCGTGCGGCAACTCGCCCGGACCTTTGACCGTGCCGGTTGGGAAATCTGTGGTCATATTTTTTATTCGCTTCAGATAAGTTTTCGGGTAAATTATATCACGGCGGATTATTGTTAGAAGCAGATAACAAAAACAAAAGTTGGGTTAGCTGAAAATTTATTTTTATGATAGAAAACTAAAAATTCAGTCATGGACGGTCAAGAAAGCCGGAAGGCGAAATAAGCGGGTTTTGCCCGCATCGAAACCGACATTGGGGCTGAGAAAATTATGGAAAATACTCCGTATTCAATTTATTGCCGCAATCGAGGGAACTCTTACTTCGGACTTATTTGCAACAAGTCTGATTTGATCGCCGTCAAAATTCTCGAAGAGCAATACGATTCCGATAATGTCTGCACCGAGAAAGCAGCCATTTGCCGTTGTCGCGTCTGCGGCGGATTTTATAAACACGAATATAGTGCGAGATATTCCGAGGACGGTTGGATGGGTGATGAACACGGTTGGATCATCGAAGACCGTTATCACAAAATCGAAGAGCCGTATTCTCATAGCGTTGGTTCTTCGGTCAAACCTGCTTTACCTCTCGATGAAGCGCGGGCTTACGGCTACACGGGCGAAGATTTCACCTGGAAAAACAATCGCTGTAATTTTGCATTATTCTACGGCGAACTAACTTGTCGCGGGATGGATTTGCAGCTCGTCGCCTACCGTGAGTCCGAAGCGAGACCGCACAACTGCGATAAATTTTATCAATGCCGACGCTGCGGACAGTGGTATCTGCTCACAATTCTTCCGCTTTACAAGATTTTAAAACCGTCAAACGAACATTTTCCGATTGAAGAAGCCGGAAAATTCGGTTACGATGAAACGAAAATTTTTCCGAAAACGCAGGAAAAATCACTTGCCGCTTTGTTTATCGAAAATTCGGAAGCACTGCCGCCGCCGGACGAATGGCTGAAAGAAAAACAAAGCGATACCGAGCAGGCGGAATATGCTTTTTTTATTGTAGAAAAACATTTCATCCGCGCCGGCTTGAAAGTCAAAAGAGAAAGAAATGGAAATAGTTGGATTACGTTCGCTTCGGTTTTGAATTTGCATATCGGTAAGTTTGCGGAAGCCGGTGAACACGCGGCGATGCTGAAAAATCTGCTGGCGGAATTGACCCACTTTTACGAAGCTGCAACGGGCAAATCTTTCGCTTACTATTTATCTAAACGTCTGCAAAGTTTTGTTGATGAGGACGCTTCATATCGTCGCATCGAGCCGTTTTTGCCCGCGCCAGCATTGGAGAAAATGGAGGAGATGCAGAAAAATCCCGCTCAAATTTGAAAGCCCAGGAGGACTATGAATCAGAATATCAAACGTGCCGAACGCCCCGACAAGTCGCTTTTTATGACGATGATGGGCGTAATTTTTCTTATCTTCGCCGTCGCTCCGGCTTATTGGGCTTATTATAATTTCGGCTTACACAGGGGGCAAGTTGCTTTTGTCAGCGAACTTCAGGCAAGTTCCGAGCAGTTTTTGACACCCAATGAACGCAAAGAAAGGATAAACAGGATTTCTTTCAATTCTTCGATGGCAAATCGTTATCGTCGGGAAATGCTTCTCAGCGCGGCGGGCAGTTTCGTGCTGTTCGGCATCGCGCTTTTGCTGTTTAGAAAAGCTCTGAAAGCACGGAAGATAAAACCGCAGTATGAATTGATTGACTGGCGCACGATTCCAATGCCGACGAGCCGTATCGAAGTGCGGCAAAAACGAATTTACGACGTGCTGTCTGCCTTTGTCGTCATCTTTTTCGGCGGAATGATTTTGCTGATGCTTACCAATGGAATTAGAAACGCCAGCGTTATATTAAGCGTTTTAATTCTTGCGTCTCTTTCCGTTTTTTGTTTTTTACAGCTCCGTGCCAAACGCCAAACGCTGCGTCTTTTCGACGCTTCCGGCATCACCCGCGGCGATGGTCGGCAATTTTCGTGGAACGAATTCTGCGGCGTTGTGACGCGCATTGATATTAACTACGCCAGAGAACAATACGTCTGGCGAATCGAACTCGCCTTCGCAAACGGCGAAGCGGCGTGGATTATTCCGCATCGCATCAAAAACGCCGAAGATGTTTTCAATTACGTCGCCGCGCTGCCCCGCGCGTTTTTGAAAGACAGTTGATTCGAAAATAGATAGAGCGACATATTTGCGATTTATAAAAAACTCTCGCTGATGCGCGTGCGCTTGTTGTCCTTGGTGATAAAAAGATATTCGTGCGGCAGTTCGCCCGGACCTTTGACCGTGCCGGTCAGAAAATCTGTTGTTATCATAATGTTAAAGCTGAGTTTTTATTTTGAAATCAGATTGATTATAACTCAATAATAATTTAACCCCGAATTTTCTCGGCAGCGATATACCGCGCCAACTGAATGAAAACAATTATTTACAAATTTTTATTTGGAATTATTTATACGGTCGGGTATTTCTTTCTGGCAGTGTTAAGCACCGGCGGCGGACACGGCAATTTTTATCTTTTATCGCCTGCATTGCCCTGGTTACTCTTATTCATCGCTATTTTCTTGCTCGGTAAATTGAACGATTTGCAAATGCGTATTTTTTTCTGCGGCGTAATGGCGGTTCATTACGGATTGCTGATATTTCTTTTGTCGAATTACTCGTTTAGCGAAGATAGAGGTTGGAGCAGATACGGCTTGCCATATGTTCCAATCATTTGGTATTTGGCGGGACAAGCAATTATTTGGGCGATATTTTTTTCCGAAATGATAAAAGGCGAAAGAAAAATTGATGTTTAATCAAGAATTCTTTCGCCTTCGCAATTTTTTGTTTTCGTCTTTTACGCTTGAAGATGCGCTTCGACGAACCACAAAAGTTTGTCAATCTCACGCGAAACTTCCGTAAATAAATCAGCCGTATCCTTGTCGCCGAGTTCGTCGGTGTCGCTGATGTTTTGGCGAACTCTTTTGCCGAAATCCGCCAGGGCGGTCGAAAGCGCGTCAACGTGCGCCGCGCCGTCGAAAATTTCCAGCGGATATTCCGCCAAACTCGATTTTTGCGCGACGACTCGCGCCGTTCCCATCGCCGTTCCGCCGAGCGCGGTAACTCTTTCGGCGATCAAATCCGTGTGCGCTTCCGCCGCCGTCGCCACCTGGTCGAAAAGCTCGTGCAAACCGATAAAATGCGGACCTTTGACATTCCAGTGCGCTTGTTTGGCTTGCGTTTTCAGATCAATCGCGTCAGCCAGCCGCGCGTTTAAGTGTTCGATAACTTCTTCTCGTGAACCTCTGGATAAATCGTTTTTTGTGTTGTGCATAAATTCCCTTTCCCTATCCTGAATTATTTTGATTCGTATAATTTACCGCGTCAAATCAGCCTTAAATTTATAAAGCCGGTTTCGAGCGTGGCTTAAATAATCGTCGTCACGATTTCGCGGATGCTGCGCTGGAGTTCGCGGTCGTCGGTGATCGGCGAAACGAGCGCGACTTCCGCCGCGTCTATCGGAGAAATTCCTTTGGCGATCATCTGCGCCGCGTAAATCAGCAGCCGCGTCGAAACGCCTTCTTCGAGTCCGTGTCCGCGCAGGTTACGAATTTTGCGCCCGATAGTCACTAAATCACGCGCCATCGCTTCGTCAATGCCGCCTTCTTTGGCGACGATTTCCATCTCGCTTTCGGCGTTCGGATAATCGAACTCCATCGCCACAAAACGCTGGCGCGTGGATTGTTTCAAGTCCTTCAAAATTGATTGATAACCCGGATTATATGAAACGACGAGCATAAATTCGGCGGGCGCGTCCACAACCGTGCCGCGTTTTTCAATCGGCAGACGGCGGCGGTCGTCGGTCAGCGTATGAATAATGACGACCGTATCTTTGCGGGCTTCGACCACTTCATCGAGATAGCAAATCGCGCCTGTCCGAACGGCTTTCGTCAGCGGTCCGTCGTGCCAGACGGTTTCGTCGCCTTCGAGCAGAAATCGTCCGACCAAATCGGTCGAGGACAAATCTTCGTGACACGCGACCGTGATTAAAGGGCGACCGAGTTTGTATGCCATATATTCGACAAAACGGGTTTTGCCGCAGCCCGTCGGACCTTTGAGCATCACGGGCAATTTCGCGCCGTAAGCCGCTTCAAAAAGCTCGACTTCCCTGCCGACCGGCAAATAGTAAGGCTCGTTTTCAACTTTGTATTTTTCGACAGCTAATTCCATAGATATTTAATCGCAAAAGAAAAATCATTTTATCATTCGCCGGAAAT
>JAJAZE010000412.1 GCA_026785925.1 Pyrinomonadaceae bacterium | reverse complement strand
GTTTGAATGACGGCACGACGCTCTCAGACGTTTCTGAAACCGCGCCGCCGCCGTTTTTCCAAACGCCCGACAGCGCACCGACGCAGTTTATGTCGCTCCCGCCAACGAGCGCGGCAAAATCCTCGTCTGATTCTTCCAAGTGGCTCTACCTGATTATCGGCGTGATGGCGACGGCTCTCATCGCGCTGGGAATCACGGTTTTTCTCTCGCGTAATTCAACCGAAAAAGAAACGGCGAAAACCGAGCCGGGCGTTAAATCAAACGAAAATGTTTCTACTACCAACCAATCGAACGCCGAAAACAAAACGAGCGAGCCGCCAAACAATAAATCTAATACAACCGCCTTTGCGCCGCCGCGTCTGATGCCTTCGATAAATCCGAATCTTAACCCGGCGGGCAGATGGTCGGGCGATTGGACTTCAAACAAGGCTTACTGGACGGCGACGATGGTTTTAAACGACAACGGCGGTGGAAGATTTGCCGGAGAAATTTATTGGACTTTGCAACGCCATACCAACCCGAAAAAATCAGGCAAATCCGGGGCGACCGCAACCGAATACGTGCAAGGCACTTTCAATCCGGCGACCCGCACGCTCAGTTTAAGCGGCTATCGCAAAGACGACCCGCAGAATGTCGCAGTCTTGGACAGATACAGTTTGATTTTAGCCGAAAACAATCAATCGCTCGGCGGCGGCTCAAAAACCAACGGGCGATTTAATCTGAGCCGTTAAAGGAGAAAATATGCGAACGATAATTTTTTTACTCTTGTTGATTTCGACCGGCTGTTTTTCGGGTTGTGAAAAGTCGGCAACCGGCGCAAAGCCGGAACTCGTAACGACAAGCCCGATTGATACGCCGCCGGTGAATGCCAATCTGCCAACTGTGCCGACTTTAACGCCGACTCCGAAAACGAAAGAAACGGTGAAAAAAGACGGGCTGGTCGAACTCGTCAAACTGGACGACACGATAAAGCTCGACGTTCGTTACGCCACGAAAAACAATTTTGTCGGGCGCGAGATTTACAAGGAAGCCAGAGCGTTTCTACAAAGTCCGGCGGCAGAAGCGGCGGTGCGGATTCACCAAAATTTAAAAAAACAAAATCTCGGATTAGTTATCTTCGACGGCTATCGCCCGCTGGCGGCGACAAAACTTTTTTGGGAAGTTACGCCCGCCAGCAAAAAGAAATTTGTAGCGAATCCGAAAAACGGCTCGCGCCACAATCGCGGCTGCGCGGTTGACTTGGGGCTTTTCGATTTGGAGACGAAAGAAAATTTAGAGATGCCAAGCGGCTACGACGATTTCACCGAACGCGCTGCGATTGATTACGCGAGCGGAACGGAACAGCAAAGAAAAAATCGGGCGATTTTGCGCCAGGCGATGGAAGCCGACGGCTTCAAAGTTTATTCGGCGGAATGGTGGCATTACGATTTTCAGGCTTGCCCCGAAAGTCGGATATTGGACGTTCAGTTTTCGGAGATTAAATAGAACTTCAGAATAGCAAAAAAAAGGAGTAGAGATGATGAAGAAAACAATTCTTTTGACCGCATTGGTTTTGACCGGCGTGTTTTTCCTCAGCTTGTGGGGGCAAACAAAAATCGAACCGACTTTGCAAAAACCAACAGAAAAAACAAAAATGGCTGACGTTTCGCCCGAACTGCGTGAAAAGGCTTTCGGTTTGCTATCGGAAGTTATCAGAGAATCGGAAAATTTGAAGCTGCCGCAAAATCGTATTGAACTAAAAATTCGGGCGGCGGATTTGCTTTGGGAAAAAGACGAGAAACAGGCGCGGAAAGTCTTTCTCGAAGTCCAAAACGAATTGGAAAAACTATCCAGCCAAGCTAACGGCGATGCTTCGGATGATGAAGAAGTTTTGTACGATTGTCGGACGGTTGACGGTTTGCAGGAAAATTTGTTTGTAGCTTTAATCGAGCGAGATGTCGTCGCCGCCGAAATGTTGATGAAGGATTCGGATAGCAACGCTTATTTTTATAAGCGAAAACTTTTTGAGAAATATCTGACCGTCAATCCGCAAAAGGCATTTGAGTCAGCTCAGAATGATATTAAGGAAAACGACCTGTCTGCTTTTAACTCGAATATGATGATGTTGCCGGGTGCTTTCTCAAGCAGAATGGCGGATGACATCTACGGGAAACTGATTTTGCTTTACCGAACAAATCCCGTGCTTGGCGCGAAATTGGCGCGTGAAATTTTAGAGATAATCAAGACCAAAAAAATAAATGTTCAATCTCCGATGTCAAATGCTTCTTTCCCGATGTCAAATTCAAATTCGCTGCCGACTATTTTTTATAACAGCAACGCAAATATGAAACTCTCCCGGATGAGTTCAAGCGCGAATAATCTGATGTCGAATTCGGGAGGATTACAAAACAACTACTCTAATTTTAATTCAACTGTCAGCCAACCGGCGAAAACCGACAATCTGAGCTTTTCTCAAGCTGCCATTCTGCTCAGATTAGCCGGCGAACTTAATAGCGAAGCGAAAAATAAACCGGCTCAAGTTCCTGTTCTGCCCGAATATGAATTAAAGATGTTGGCTTCAATGCTTGCCGATGCGCTCATTGCCAAGCGGCAGTTCGATTACTATGAGGTTGACGACATTTATCCTGCCCTCGTTAAATATGCGCCGAATCAAATTCAAAAATTACGCCGACAAATGACGGCGGCTGAATGGACGGGATTCGAGAGCCGGATGCAGCAAAGGAGAATGCCGTTTGAGAAAAGTAGGAACTTAGAAGATATTTTGCGCGACCTTGATAATGTTTCGCCCGAAAAACGCGATGAAATCTACGCGGAAGCAGCTAAACATTTAACAAACTACGCGCAATGCAGCGAAGTTGAAGACGGGCTGGAATACTATCTGAAAATCGAAAAAAAGGAAAAGTTTCCCGAATTAAATCAGATGTTCGCCAACTCGCTGCAAAGCTACAAAGCGCGAAACGGCGATGTGCGGGAATTACGAAAAATTTTGGCACTAGAAAAAGATTCGATGCGAAAAGTTGAGTTGATAAGCGAAACCGCCGACGCTATGGCTCAGAAAGGCGACGTTGAAAACGCGAAAAAATTACTTGCCGAAGCGCAGAAGTTGTTGCCCGAAAAATATAAAAATTCATCACAGCTTCGCGCATACACTCGATACGCGGGTGCATTGGCGACGCTCGATACAAATGTTTTTTCGCTTTTGGAAACGCTCACCGCGCAAGCCGATGAAAATATAAACACTGTCGCCAATTTTTTTGAGTTTCAAGATGGAAACGTGAATGTAGATCAAGGAGAAATCGAACATCTGAAAAGAGGTGAATTTTTGATTAGTTCGGTTGAGTTTCAATCCGCGCGGCATGCTTATCCGTCAGTTCCGATGTTCAAAAAACTTGCCCGAACGGATTTTGAGCGGACGGTCAAACTAGCCGATAAATTTTCTCGACCCGAAATTCGTTTATTCGCTCGCTGGCATATCGCGGAAAGTCTCTTGAATAAAGACGCTGAAAGCAAAGAATCGAGTCTTGCCGATTATCGGGAAGGATGTGGATAATGGCTAACGATTACGATCAAACAGAAGATAAGTTTGCTCCTCAACTGGTTCAACCTAACGGGCAAAAACTCACGCTCAACATTGGGCGCACCGTCATCGGGCGCGACCATTTGCAGTGTCAGATTATTTTAGATGAATCTTTTATCTCGCGCCTGCAAGCCGTTATCGAAGTCAGCCCGAACGGGCGGGCGGCGATCAAGAATCTTAGCAATAAACCGACGACGTTTGTTAATAATCAGCCGATAGATGTCGGCGTTTTGAACGACGGCGATAAAATCGAATTGGGCGCGGGGCAAACCGTCGCTTTTACTTTTCATCAAGAGCAGTCAGAAAAGTTTAATCAAGCCAATCAAACTTTCAATCCGCTCGTTTCAAACAGTTCGTTGCCGAAATATCCGCTGTCGGGCGGCGAGACGATGCCTTTTATCCAACCGCTGCCGGAAAATAACGCGACGAGCGTTTTTAGAATCGAACAAGTTTCACGCCTCAGAATCGGACGCGCCTTTGATAACGAGATTATTCTTGATGCGCCGGGCGTTTCGCGGCATCACGCCGAATTAAATTACGAGAACGGAAACCGGCAGCCGGTCATTTCCGATTTGGGAAGCACGAACGGAACTTTCGTCAACGGCGAAGTTCTGCAATCACAGCGCGAACTTCTGCCGACCGATTGGGTTACCGTCGGCGGCTATCTGCTGCGCGTTGACGGGCGCGAGATAAAAAAACAAGACTTGAGCGCGAGCCGCATCGTCGCCTGTAACGTCGGCAAAAGCTACGGCGCGAAAACGGTTTTGCAGGATATTTCGGTCGCGCTTTACCCGCGTGAATTCGTCGGTTTGATGGGAACTTCCGGCTGCGGGAAATCAACTTTTATGGACACGCTCAACGGAATGCGTCCGGCGACGAGC
This sequence comes from Pyrinomonadaceae bacterium, assembly GCA_026785925.1. Lineage (GTDB taxonomy): Bacteria > Acidobacteriota > Blastocatellia > Pyrinomonadales > Pyrinomonadaceae. The sequence goes on along the minus strand of JAJAZE010000412.1, from coordinate 4,450 downwards.
GGGCAGGTTTTTATCAATGATTTAGACCTTTACACGAATTTCGACAGTTTGCGCCGGTCAATCGGCTACGTGCCGCAGCGCGATGTTTTGCACGAACCTTTAACGGTCGAGCGAACGCTTTATTTTGCGGCGAAACTGCGCTTGCCGGGCGGCGCGTCGGCGGCGCAGATTACCGAAGCCATCAACGACGTGATTCAAACCGTCGGGCTGGAAGAACAGCGGCACAACGCTTTTCGTGAATTGTCCGGCGGACAGCAAAAGCGTCTGAGTTTGGGAATCGAACTGATTACGAAACCGAATTTTCTTTTTCTCGACGAGCCGACCTCGCCGCTCGACCCGGAGACGACGGAAAATATGATGATGCTTTTTCGCCGTCTGGCGGACGAAGGGCGCATCGTCGTGATGGTTACGCACAAGTTCGAGAAATTTAATTCGATGCACCGCATCGTGCTTCTGACCAAAGGCGGACGGCTGGCGTTTTTCGGTGCGCCGCAGGAAGCGTTGGATTATTTCAAATGTCAGGAGCCGAGCGAGATTTACCGGCGTTTGGGCGAGAAAACGCCCGACGAATTATGCCGCGATTTTCAGAATTCGCCGACCTTTCAAAAAAACGTCGCGGCGCGGTTCAGCGAGATGCAGGAACTCTGGCAAACGAGCGGCGGATTGAATTTAAATCAAACGGTTGACAATACCGGCGCGGAACGCAAATTCGGTTTCGGGCAATGGCTAACCTTGACGCAGCGATTTCTGGAAATAAAATTAAAGGATTTTCGCAACACGCTTTTGCTGCTCGCGCAAGCTCCGATTGTCGCGTTCATTCTCGCCTTCATCACCGACGAAGTGCCGAACGACGGCAGAACGATTTTCATTGCCGCCGTCATCGCCATCTGGCTCGGCGCGAACAACGCGATTCGGGAAATCGTTTCGGAAACGCCCGTTTATGCGCGTGAACGACTGGTCAATCTGAAAATTCCGTCTTATGTTTTATCCAAATTCGCCGTTTTGAGCGGCATCGGTTTGATTCAATGCGGTTTGTTCGTGCTGATTTTAACCGTCTTCGGCAGATTTGAATGGACGGATTTTGCGATGCTGACGATGATTTTATATTTCACGCTGCTGGCGGGCGTGTCCATCGGATTATTCTTTTCCGCGCTGGTTTCTTCGACCGAAAAAGCGATGAGCATTTTGCCGCTGATTTTGATTCCGCAATTATTATTGAGCGGCTTTCTCAAACCGCTTGACGATTTGTATGTGAATTTGAAAGAAGGAAAACCGGCAATCGTCGCCGATTACGAAAAATACGAGCGCGACAAAGACAAAGAGATAAAACTCGACCCGAACAAGCCGACCGAAATTCCGAAAATTCCCGACCCGATTCAAAAATCCGGCGGTTTGGGCGGCGCGAAATTTTTCGCCGATTTAATGACGGCGCGGTGGACGATTGACGCGCTGGCGCATCAGGTTTCCGTGAACGATTTGAAAGCCCGCGATAAACTCGCGGCGCGAATGACGGTTAAAGAATATGAAACGGTTTTGGAAGGAAAAGACGACCGCGAAATTGCCGACGCATATCAAGCACGAGTAAGAAAAGATTTGTTGATTTTGGCGTTATTCAGTTTTTTGTTTCTCGGTGCGACGATGATTGCGTTGAAACAGAAGGATAGTTTATAACGCACCTTACACGACTGGTCAGTAATTGGCGGCGCAGCCGCCTGATGTGCGGTGATGACTCTGCCTCGTCGTAGGCAATTAACTGAAGACTGTGCGTAATTCAAAAACCATTCGGAATAGATGAAAGATAATAGCTGACAGATGATAGATGCGACGACGAATTCAATCTATCATCTGTCAGCTATCAGTTATCATCTATTCCGAATGGTTAAATTCTAATTTCAAATGACTTAATTACGCACAGGCTTCAATTAACTACTTTGGGGCTAGGCAACCGGCGGCGCAGCCGCAGTATTTTCTTGAGCGATTACCCGGAAAGGCACAGCCTTTCCGCACATCCGGCGGCACAGCCGCTAAACTTCGAGTAGTTTAGTAGAAGATTTCAAAATAAGGAGAAAATGAAAATGAAAAGAATCGTTTGTTTATGCGTCATTTTGCTTCGCTCGATAAGTTGCTATTTTTCTAAAGAACTCAAGTTGCCAGTTACCGGAATTATAAAAAGATAAACCGCGAAAGACGCGAAAGACGCTAAAAATTAAGCTGAGGCGTTCAATAATTTTTCTTTATTTCGCGTTTTCTGCGTTTTTCGCGGTTAAAGCATTTTAGAGTTCGATAACCGGCAACTTGGGTTAAAGAGGTAAATTAATGTTCTGTCCAAAATGCGGAAAGGAAAACCCGGAAGCGAATAAATTCTGCAAAAACTGCGGCAAGCCGCTGCCGGACAAAACGCAGATTTTAAGCGGCGCGGCGACGCAGACTTACCAAACGCCGACGGGTTTGGTCGGGCAGACGCTCGACGGCAAATACCGGCTCGACGCGAAAATCGGCGCGGGCGGAATGGGCGACGTTTATCGTGCCGTGCGGCTGCTCATCGGCGATACGATTGCCGTTAAATTTCTCCACGCGCATCTGGCAAGCGACCCGCAAGCCGCCGAGCGTTTTCGCCGCGAAGCCGTGACCGCCACGAAACTGCGCCACCGCAACGTCGTCGCCATTTTCGATGTCGGCATCGCGCAAATTTATAACGTGCCGTATATTCTGATGGAATTCGCCGAAGGCTTAACTCTGCGGCAGATTATCAACCAGCAAAAAATTCTGCCGCTCGAATTTGCCGTTACCGTCATCGCGCAGACGTGCGCCGCGCTCGACGAAGCGCATCGGTTGGGCATCGTTCACCGCGACATCAAACCGGAAAATATAATGGCGCAGCAAACCGCGACCGGCTGGCATATCAAGGTTTTGGATTTCGGCATCGCCAAACTTTACAACCAGACCGACATCGGGCTGACGCAGGACGGCAACTCGATGGGAACGCCGCAATATATGTCGCCCGAACAATGTTTGGGCGAATCGCTCGACGGGCGTTCGGACATTTACAGCGTCGGCATCGTTTTGTTTGAAATGCTTTGCGGCGCGGTTCCGTTCAAATCGCCCGCCGCCGCCGCCGTCGCCGTTTATCAAGTGCAGAATCAGCCGCCCGCGCCGCGCTCGATTAACCCGAATATCGCGCCGTCAATCGAAGCCGTCATATTGAAATGTTTGGATAAACGACGGGAAAATCGCCCGCCGACGGCTTTGCAGATGACGCAGGAATTGATTCAAGCCGCGACGCTCGCCTATAAATCGGGTTATGCGACTGAGCCGAATCGCGCCGCCGCGCCGCCGGACGTTTCAACGGCGCATCAAATTTCCGAACCGCCGATTATCTCCGGCGCAAATCGAGCCGAAATCGAGTCGAGCGGTTGGCAGGTAACGGAAGTTCTCGAAAACGCCGCGCCCGCCAAAATCGAAATAATCGAGATAATCGAGCCAATCGAGCCAATCGAAACGAAAGCGGCAAAAGAAGATTTGTCCGCCATTACGGAAGCGAAAACCGTCGCCTTCTCCGACATTTGGAAGGAAGCGGTTTCCGGCAAAGTCGAAAATCGAATTGACGCGCCCGTCAAACCGGAAGCGGTCGCGCCGAAAGAAGATTTATCGCTCGTCTTTGAAGAAACCGAATCGCTTTTCGACGAAATTTTTCCCGTTGAAAAAACTAAAACGGGCGAATCCGCCGGATTTACCAAACCCGATATTTTTTCTTCGCCGGAAAAAACGGCATCTGAAAGCGGCTTTGATTCGCCGTCGCCGATTTCGTTTGAATCACCAACCGGCGAGAACCACGCGCCGCTTGCCGAACTCGATTCAGCATTGCCGAAAACTGAAAGCGAAATTGCCGCGAAAAAATCGGACGATAAATTGTTCACGCCGTCCGCCGACTCGAAAAGCGGCAAAACCTTTTTGATTGTCGGCGCGGTCGCGGTTTGTTTAATTTTTATCGGCGGCGGGCTAATCGGTTTCGGCTGGTGGTTTTTTTCTCAAAATCAAACGTCGGCGCAAACTACGGAAGCAAATTCCTCAATCGCGTCAAATACGGAAATAATTTCAAACGCTTCGACGGCAGCAAAACCGGATTCTTCCAACCCGCCGACCGGAATGGTTTATGTTGCGGGCGGCGATTTTATGATGGGAACGGACGACAGCGCCGACGACCAAAAAATGGATGCGCCCGCGCATTCGGTGGCGGTCAAGCCGTTTTACATTGACGCGACGGAGACGACGAACGAAGATTATAAAAAATTCGTTGACGCGAGCGGGCATCAAACGCCGCTTGATTGGAAAAACGGAATGTTTCCCGACGGTCAAGCGAAATTTCCCGTCGCGGGCATTGATTGGGACGACGCGACCGCTTTTGCAAAATGGGCGGACAAACGCCTGCCGACCGAAGAAGAATGGGAAT
>JAJAZE010000411.1 GCA_026785925.1 Pyrinomonadaceae bacterium | reverse complement strand
TGAGCGTGATGGACGCGGTCGGCACACAGTCGCCGGACATCGCGCAGGGCGTTGACACGGGCGGCGCGGGCGACCAGGGTTTGATGTTCGGGTTCGCCTGTAACGAAACCGCCGAACTGATGCCTCTGCCGATCCAGTTGGCGCATAATTTGACGCGCAAATTGTCGGAAATCCGCCGCAGCGGTGAATTAAACTACCTGCGCCCCGATGGAAAATCGCAGGTGACGATTGAATACCGCGACGGCAAACCGTTTCGCGTCGAAGCCGTCGTCATCTCGACGCAGCACGCCGACGACGTAACGACCGAACAGCTTCGCGCCGACATTCTGGAAAAAGTCATTAAATCAACCGTTCCGGCTGATCTTTTAGACGAAGAAACCAAATATCACATCAACCCGACCGGCAGATTCGTCGTCGGCGGTCCGATGGGCGATGCCGGTTTAACCGGACGCAAAATTATCGTAGATACTTACGGCGGCTACGCTCCGCACGGCGGCGGCGCGTTTTCGGGCAAAGACCCGACGAAAGTTGACCGCTCGGCGGCTTATATGGCGCGGTATATCGCTAAAAACATCGTCGCTTCGGGACTGGCGGACAAATGCACCGTGCAGTTGGCTTACGCCATCGGCGTTGCCGAGCCGGTTTCGGTTCGTGTTGATACGCACGGCAGCGGTCAGGTTGATGAAGACCGCCTTTCGGAAGTCGTTCGCAAAAACTTCGATTTAACGCCGAAAGGCATTATCGAAACTCTGGATTTGCGCCGTCCGATTTTCAAGGAAACGGCAAAATTTGGACATTTCGGTCGCACGGGCGACGAATTCACATGGGAGAAAACCGACAAAGCCGACGCTTTGCTTCACGCTCTGAGCGCGACGACGAGCGTTTAAATTCTAAAAAATCAGAAAGGTAAATGAAAAATCGCAATCAATCGCTGGTTGAAATTCATTTACCTTTCCCGGCTTTCAAACGAATCTTTTTCAATCATTTCTAAAATAAAAAAAATAACAATATGGCTAAAGAAGGAATTTCAATGGAATACGATATTACAGACATCAACCTGGCACCGCAGGGCAAACAACGAATCGAATGGGCTGACCGCGAAATGCCGGTTCTGCGCTTGATCCGCGAGCGTTTCACCGAAGAGAAACCGCTCGAAGGCGTGAAATTAGTAGCTTGCGCTCACATCACGACCGAAACCGCAAACTTGGCGCGAACGCTGCAAGCCGGCGGCGCGGAAGCGATCTTAATCGCCTCCAATCCGCTTTCGACGCAGGACGACGTGGCAGCGTCTTTGGTCGCCGACTGGGGAATTCCGGTTTTTGCGATGAAGGGCGAATCAACCGAAACCTATATGCGCCACGTCCGTATGGCTCTCGAATCGAACCCGAACATTATCATAGACGACGGCTCGGATGTCGTGGCGACGATGCTCAAGGAAAAACCGGAGCTTGCCAAAACCATTATCGGCACCACCGAAGAAACGACGACCGGCATCGTGCGCCTTCAGGCGATGGTCAAAGCCGGAGTTTTGAACTTCCCGGCGATGGCGGTCAACGACGCGCAGACCAAACATTTCTTTGACAACCGCTACGGCACCGGACAATCAACTCTGGACGGCATTATCCGCGCGACCAACATTCTGCTCGCCGGCAAAAACTTCGTCGTCGTCGGCTACGGCTGGTGCGGCAAAGGCGTGGCGATGAGAGCGCGCGGCTTGGGTGCCAACGTCATCGTCTCGGAAATTGATCCGATCAAAGCCATCGAAGCCGTGATGGACGGTTTTCGAGTGATGCCGATGTCGGAAGCCTCTAAAGTCGGCGATTTCTTCGTGACTGTCACGGGCAATCGTCACGTCATTGACAAAAACCACTTTGAAACGATGAAGGACGGCGCAATCGTCTGTAATTCGGGACATTTCGATTTGGAATTGAATCTCGAAGCACTTCGTGAAATGTCTTCGGAAGTCGCCAATCGCCGCCCGTTCGTCGAAGAATACATCGGCACCAACGGCAAAAGCGTGATTGTTTTAGGCGAAGGTCGCTTGATAAATCTGGCGGCAGCCGAAGGTCATCCGGCGAGCGTGATGGATATGAGCTTTGCCAATCAAGCTCTGTCGGCGGAATATCTGGTTAAAAATCAGGGCAAACTCGGCGCGGGCGTTCACGTTTTACCATCGGAAGTTGACCAGGAAATCGCTTCCCTGAAACTTCGCGCTCTGGGCATCTCGATTGATACTCTGACCCCGGAAATGCTCGAATATATGTCGAGTTGGGAAAGTGGAACTTAATCAAAACCAGCAGTAAAAATTTAAAGCCGCTGCGATAAATTTTCTCGTTTATCGCAGCGGCTTTTTAACGGTCGAAAAACGTGAGGCAAAACCGCCGCACGCAACGTCGGGGTAAAAAGGCAACGTGATAACAAAGTCGCTGTTGTCACCTCCACATCCATTGAATTGTTCGCGGTCAGCTTCCCTTACTGTTTGCCGACTTTCCGGAACGCTTCGGTTGTCATCAGATATATTGTTGTTCCGTCCTCTGCTACTCGATAGACGTATTTACTCGTTACAACTAATTCAGGTATTTTGGGTTCACGAGCTAAAACGTGAAAAACGTCGGTGTCTTCAGGCACATCGTCTAAAATAGCAGTATGATAACCCGTCTGCG
>JAJAZE010000410.1 GCA_026785925.1 Pyrinomonadaceae bacterium | reverse complement strand
TTGGCTGCTTACCATTTTGGTTACAGCCTAATCAGCATCTTTGGCTGTCTGTCCATCACGGAGTTTATCGGCAGTTCACTTTCATTAACCATATCGTCCTCGTCGACGCGAACTCATCCGCCGTGATGCCGGCAGAGGTTTCGCGTTGTCCCAAAGGCTTTGCACTCTGTCGTTGCCAACAACGCACACTCTGGTAGAATCGGATTGGAAGAACAATCGGTGATGTCTTAATTAATCAATCATCACAGCTAATCAAGCGACTTTCGTGTCGCACCAATCCAATGGACGCGAGGCGAAACAGCTTGCCTCATAAAAACGTCGTCCGTAAAACTCAGAGTTGCACGTAGCGGTTTCGCCAGCGTCATCTCAATCGTTATTTCGCGCCCGAAGCGAACGCTCGTTGCAAGCAGGGATGCTTGCGCTCCAGTCTTTGCGTTTCTTCTATTTGTAGAAAATCTATTGATTCTCACCAAACGTCATTTATCAGCAAATCTTCGTAAGAATCGCGCTTTCTAATCAACTCGACTTCGCCGTTTTCCTGCAACAAAACTATTGCCGGAAGCTGTCTGCCATTGTATTGAAACATTTGCGCGATGGAATACGCGCCGCAATTTAATAACGCTAAAACTTCGTTCGGTTCGACGTTTTCGGGCAGAAGCCGGTAATCGGGCAGACGATTCTGACCTTCGATGTCGAAATAAACGTCGCCGCCGTCGCATAAAGGTCCGGCGAGTTTGTATTTCGTCGCGTGAGCTTCACCGGCGCGTTCGGCGGAAACCAGATGGTAATACCATTTGTAAGTTTCCATCGAGAGCAGAATGTTAAAACCGGCATCGGTCAAAAGCCAAACGTCATTTTGGATTTCAGATTTCAGATTTTGGGTTGTAGATTCGGAATTTTCTAATTTTCCAATTTCCATTTTCCAATTTCCATTTTCCACCGGTCTTTCCTTGCGATTTCTCACGGTCGTCAGACAAACGCCCGCGTCGCCGATCACGCTTCTGCCGGGTTCAATGAGCAGTTCGATATTTCCGAGCAGGTGCGCGATTTTGGCTTCGGCTGCTGACTGTTTGACAACTTTCCACGCCTCGCGGAGAACCGTTTCCGGTTCTAATTCGGCGGCGAAAAAATCGCGCTGTGCAGCGGACAAATCTCCGGCGTTCGATTGGTCGCGCAGATAATTAACCGGAAAACCGCCGCCCAAATTTAAATGCGAAAGTCGGTGTCCGGCGGCGTTAATTTCGCGGAGATTTTCAAACAAAGTCTGCAAAGCCTCGCTGTATGATTCGCTTTTCGGATTTTGCGAACCGATGTGCAGATGAATTCCACACAAATTTAAAAATTTATCGTCGGATTTCCAACGCCTGAAAGCGGTCAACGCTTCGTCCGGCATCATTCCGAATTTGGAAGTCAAAAGCGCGGTTTGCAGTCCGTGCAAAGTGTCGCTTTCAATTTCGGGAACAAGACGCAGCGAAACATTGGCGCGTTTATTTAATCTTTGCGCGACGATTTCAATCAGTTCGATTTCATAAAACGAATCGGCTTGAATCGCGTAAATTCCTGCTTCAATCGCTTCTTCGAGTTCCGTTTTGGTTTTGCTCGTGCCGTTAAAAATAATCTGTTCGGGTTTGAAGCCTATCTTTAACGCCTTGAAAAGCTCGCCGCCGGAATTGACTTCCAAATCGCCGCCTGCGTCTTTGACGGCGCGAAGAATCGCCATATTCGAGTTGGCTTTTGCCGCGTAACAAATCTTCAAAGGGCAATCAATGGCGCGTTCGGCGCGTTTCAGACGCTCGATATTATGACGAATTCGCGTTTCGCTGAAAACGAAAAGCGGCGTTCCGCATTGTTCGGCTAAAGCCGTCGCGGAAACACCGTTGATGTGCAGCCGGTTGTTTTTAACTTCGAGATAATTTTCAATTGTCCACGCCGGATTCATATCCGACTATTAAACCGCAAAAAATGCCTGAGAAGCAAAGCGCGATAGAAAATCAGCCGTCGGCAGCGATTTAAAATAATTAAAGGATAAAGTTCAAAGGAAAATAAAAATTGGACGACCAATAATTTTATTTATCCTTTCCCCTTTATCCTTCATCGTTTCAAAGCGGGTTCTCCCCAGACGTGCGCTTTGAAAATTTTATTGAACGAACGCCGAAGCGACCGGCGTATCGGTCGGTGCGCCGAATTGCTGCGCTGTTGTTTGCGCGTTGCCGCTTTGCAGAATGTAATAAACGCCGTCGCGCCAAACGGCGACATCGGTTTTGCCGTCGCCGTCGTAGTCAGCGGCGACTATTTTATCCGTGCCTAGACCGAATTGCGCGGCACGAATTTGATTGTTGGAACTCTGGCGGATATACCACACGCCGCTCGACGGACGGAAAACCGCGATGTCGCTTTTGCCGTCGCCGTCAAAGTCACCGGCAACGGCTTTGTCGCTTCCTGCGCCGAACTGAACGGCTAACGATTGACCGTTGGAACTCTGGCGGATATACCAAACGCCGGTTGACGGACGGAACACGGCGGCATCGGTTTTCCCGTCCGCGTCAAAATCGCCGCGCACCGGAACGTCGCCCGCCGCGCCCCATTGAATGCCGACGAAGTTTGTTCCCGGCGAAAATGACGGACGGTAATAAAAGAAATTGGTTGAAGCGCGATAAACCGCCAAATCCGCTTTGCCGTCGCCGTCCCAATCGCCGACGCTGCGCGAATTGTCGCCGCTCGTGCCGAACTGCTCGGTGCGGACGGTGTTGGTCGTGGATTGGAAAATATAAAAGTATGAAAATTCCGGGTTGCCGGGATTGTCGCGCCAAACGGCGATGTCGCTTTTACCGTCGCCGTCATAATCGGCGGGCGCGATTTTGTCGGTTTCAACTCCAAATTGAGCAGCCGAAAAGCCGTCAACCGAGCGGTTCAGATACCAGACTCCGCTTGACGGGCGAAAAACCGAGGTGTCAGCTCGTCCGTCGCTGTCAAAATCAAACTGCGTCGCGGCGTTGCGCGCTTTCAAGCGAACCAGATACATATCGCCGCCCTGATAGCCGCCAAAAAGGATTTTGCCGTCGGGCTGCAAAGTCATATCGTAAGCTCGCGGGTCTTGATTATTCGGAGAAGTGTCGGCGACAACAACGCGCCCGCCGGTTCCGAAAGTGCGGTCGAATGTGCCGTTCGCCGCGTATCTCGCCAAAACCCAAGCATTAGCTTGAACATTGTAGCCGCCGGCAAGAATTTTCCCGTCCGGCTGAACTAAAACTTCGGTGGCGTTTGACGCGCCGCCGGGAAAGATAGTTTCGAGTCTGCCGAATTCGCCGAAGGTTTGATCTAAACTTCCGTTGGCGTTATATCTGTTGAGAATAAAGCCGCCGCTGCTGGCAGAAGTTGTAACAGCGATTAATTTACCGTCCGGCAGCAATGCGATTTCCTGAATCATTCCGCCCGGCTGGTCAAACGCGAGTCCGCCGGTGCCGAAAGTTGCGTCCAGCGTGCCGTTCGAGTTGAAACGGGCGAGAGCCGCGCCTCTGGTAAACGCAGGCGGAGCCGTCGCCCAGCCAGCCGTAATAATTTTGCCGTCCGACTGCAAGATGAGCGTCTGCGGAATCGCATCCGCACTATTGTTGTCGGAAAATCTGGTGCTGGCAAATCCGTTCGCGCCGAACGAAGTGTCAACCGTGCCATCCGTATTAAAGCGAGCGAGCAGAAACAAAGTTCGGTTGACCGAAGTAACAATGCCTTGACTGCACAAAACGAATTTGCCATCCGGCTGCGGTACGGCGGCGTAGACGCTTTTGTTGCCCGTGCCGGGAATGAGCGTAACGGCTCTGCCGTTCGTCCCAAAAGTCGAGTCGAAAGTTCCGTCCGCATTGAGCCGTGCGGCGACGAAATACTTATTATCACCGTCTCCGACGAGGAGAATTTTGCCGTCCGGCTGAACCAGAACGGTTTTGATTTCCGATAAACCGAGCGGGCTGCCGGTCGCCGGGTCGAGAAAGTTAATGACATTAATGCCGTTTGTCCCGAAAGTTCCGTCCAGCGCACCGTTCGGAAAATAGCGGGCGATGGTGAATCTCGTTTGTCCAGCCGTGATGCCGCCGCGTCCGCCCGCTAAAATTTTGCCGTCTGCTTGGACGGCAACCGAGCGGATGACATCGAAGCTGGAGCCGATGTCGGTTTGGACTCTGCCGTTCGTTCCGAAAGTATAATCGAGCGCGGTTTCCTGAGCTGAAGTTATTTGAACGAAGGCGACAAGTAATACGGTAAGGCACAGAGCGCGACAAAAGTTGATTGTTATTTGGTTTTTCATTTTATTCCTCATATTTTCTGAAAATTTGCCGATTTCAGATTCGGTTTATTATCTGACCAGATTAAGCGGCAGCGGAAAATCATTCGCCGCGCCGAATACCGAATAACGCGGCGTATTGGTCGCACTTTGAAAGATATACCAGGTTCCGTTCGAGCGGCGGAACACGGCGAAATCCGTTCGCCCGTCGCCGTCGTAATCTGCCGGAACCGGCAAATCGGTTCCCAAACCCCATTGAAACGCGCGATTGCCGCCGCTGCTTTGGGCGACATACCATGTTCCCGCGTTCGCGCCGGAAAATCGCTGCACGGCGAAGTCGGATTTGCCGTCGCCGTCAAAGTCCCCGGCGAAAATTGCGTCGGTTTGGGCGTTGCCCCATTGCCGCGCCAACATCACGCCGTTGGAACTCTGACGAACGTAGAAAGTGTTTTGGCTCGGACGATAAACCGCCGCGTCGAGTTTGCGGTCGCCGTCAAAATCGCCGAAAATCGGCGTGTCTTCGCTCGTTCCCCACTGCACGGGAACGAAATCAACCGCCGGCGCGCTCGACGGACGATAATAAAAGAAACTCTGCGTTCCGCCGCGATAAACCGCTAAATCGGCTTTCTCGTCCGCGTCCCAATCGCCGGAAACCGTCGGATTATCGCCAGTTTTGCCGAATTGTTCGGCGCGAAAAGTGTTGTTCGACGAATTAAGAATATAAAAATAAGCGAGATTTCCCGCCCGCCAAACAGCAATATCAGATTTTCCGTCGCCGTCGTAGTCTGCCGGAACAGTAACGTCGCCCGCTTGCCCGAACTGCACACCGTAAGACGCATTCGGCGCGTCAGGCGCGAAATTCGGATTCAACGACGGATTGATATACCACGTTCCCTGACGAAAAACCGAAACGTCAGATTTGCCGTCGCCGTCAAAATCGGCGTAGCGCAGCGTTGGATTATTTACCGTTGGACTGCCCGCCGTGTTCAGGTAACGCGCCGCAACCGCGCTGCCGTTGTTTAAGCCGCTTCCTGCTGCAACTATTTTGCCGTCAGTCTGCAAAGCCAAATCGCCGAGTGTCGCAATTTGCGTGGTCGCAATTTGTCCGCCGATGCCGAAGGTCGTATCGAGTGAGCCGTTCGCGTTAAATCGGGCGATGTTTGATTGTTTGCCAGTGTTGGCGTTGTCGTTGATAAAGCGCGTGCGTCCAACGACGATTTTGCCGTCAGGTTGTAACAGTGTCGGGTAACGGTCGTTAATTTGGTCAATAAAAGCGTTGACCGGCAACGCGGAAACTTTGCCCGCCGTGCCGAAAGTCGAATCGAGCGAGCCGTCGGAATTCAGGCGAACGATGCCGAAAACATTACCGATGTTAGTGGCGACGGTGGCGAGTCCGGCGGCGATGATTTTGCCGTCCGGCTGCACGACGAGCGACTGCGCCGCGTCGCGCATATTATTAAAATCAATCCGCGTGTAGCCGCTGCCGTTGAAAGTGGTATCAACCGCACCGTTCGTGTTGTAGCGAAAAACGATAAAATCGCCGGTGTTGGAAACGGAGTTGGTGATTAAACCGCCGACGAGAATTTTGCCGTCAGATTGAAAGGTAACGGTATATGAAACTCCGCTGTTTCCCGTAATGTTATTTTGAACCACGCCGTTTGTGCCGAACGAATTATCAAGCGTTCCGTCCGCATTAAAACGCGCCGCGCTGAAAGAACTTCCGCTCCAATTGCCGACGACGACGATTTTTCCGTCCGACTGCAAAGCGGCGTTGACTTTGTTGGCACTGTCATATGTCGTGATGACCTTTCCGTTGGTGCCGAAAGATGTATCGAATGAACCATTTGAGTTCAAACGGGTTAAGACGATGCCGCGCACACTTTGCCCGGTCACGATGCGCTGTCCGACGATGATTATTTTGCCGTCCGCTTGCAGCAGAATTACGGGCAGCGATTCGCTTCCGCCGTCAACATCAACGATTTGTCTGCCGTTCGTGCCGAACGAAGCGTCGAGCGTTCCGTTCGTGTTATAGCGCAAAATCCCAAAATCAAAGTTTTGAAAATCCGCGCCGAGAACTGCGCTTCCTGTAAAAATCTTTCCGTCGGTTTGAACTTTAACGCTGCGCGTAAAAATCCCGAAAGAACCGTTGAAATTATCGGTAACGATGCCGTTCGCGCCGAAACTCGCGTCCAAATCGCCGTCGGCGGCACGGGTGTGAGCGACGGTGGAAAAAATCGCTGTTACGATAAATAACGCGAAAACGAAATAACGAAACGCGAACGAATGTTTGAATTTAATTTGAATCATTTTTGCTCCTGATATTGTTGGAAAAATTTGGCGAATCGAGAGGCAAACGGCGAAAATTTATGAAAATCGGCGGCGTTGGCTAAAAATCCTTTGTTTTTTATCGCATTTTCGGTAAAGTTTCTCTAACGTCAATCTTTGCTCCTGCAATAGAACGCACAATTTGTCGGCAAAAAGGGTCAGAAAATCCGAAAAAATTTATAAAAACTTTTTCGCTTTTTCCGTCATCGCGCATCAAAGTTCGTCAGTTATGGCAAGCGACATCACACAATTACTGAGCGATTACAAAGCCGGAAAAAAAGACGCGCTCAACGAACTTTTTCCGCTCGTCTATGGCGAATTGCGAAAACTCGCCGCCAGCCGAATGCGAAACGAGCGCGGCGATCACACTTTACAGCCGACGGCTCTGGTTCACGAAGCGTATCTGCGCCTGATCGAACAGCATTCGACCGACTGGCAGAATCGAGCGCATTTTTTCGGTCTGGCGGCGGAGATGATGCGGCGCATTCTGGTCAACCACGCCGTTAAAAACAACGCCGACAAGCGTTTCGGCAATCAGACGCGACTGGCTTTGGACGAGATTGTGGATTTTACAAGCGGTTCTGACATCAATCTCGTTTCGCTCGACGAAGCGTTAAACAAACTCGCCGAATTTGACCCGAAACAGGCGAAAATCATTGAATTGAAATTTTTCGGCGGCTTAACCAACGAAGAAATCGCCGAAGTGACCGGCGTTTCCGATTCGACCGTCAAACGCGAATGGCGCATCGCCAAAGCGTGGCTGCACGAACAATTGAAAGCGAACTAATTTTCACATTCTCAAAAAGGAAATGTTGTTGACGAGAAGCGTAAGCAAAGCGAAATTCCTGTCTTGTTGTCGTTGGCGATAAAAACCCGATTTTAATTTATGACACCCGAACGCTGGCAAAAAGTTAAAGAAATTTTCACCGAAGTCGTCGAACTGCCGCAAGAAGAACGCGCAAAGTTTTTGAACGAAGCGATTAACAGCGATGGTGAAATACGCCTCGAAGTCGAGAAACTGCTCGCGTCCGATGCCGATGCTAAAACGCTTTTCAACAATTTTTCGATTGTTCCGCCCGAAACCATCAAAGATAAAATCGGCAATTATCGAATTATCAAAAAAATCGGCGAAGGCGGAATGGGCGCGGTTTATTTAGCGGAACGCGCCGATGTTCGTCAGAAAGTCGCGCTCAAAATCATCCGGCACGGCGCGGATTCCGACGTGATTCTGCGGCGTTTCCGGCGCGAGCAGGAAATTTTAGCCGCGCTCGAACATCCGAATATTGCGCGGCTGCTCGATGTCGGCGTGTCTGAGGACAACGTGCCGTTTCTGGCGATGGAATACGTCGAAGGCGTTGATTTGACGGCGTTTGCAAACGGCGGAAATTTGTCGGTCGCGGAGAAATTGAATTTGTTTCGCAAAGTCTGCGAGGCGGTTTCCTACGCGCATTCAAGGCTCGTCGTTCATCGTGATTTGAAGCCTTCAAATATTATCGTCAACGAGAAGGGCGAACCGAAACTACTCGATTTCGGGATTTCAAAACTGATTTCCGACACCGATTTGCCGGGAGACAAAGGAACCGTCACCTCGCTCGGAATGCTGACTCCGAATTACGCCTCGCCTGAACAGTTTCGCGGCGAAACCGTTTCGACTTCGACCGATGTTTACAGTTTGGGCGTGATTTTATACGAGCTTTTAACCGGCGTTCTGCCGTATCAAATAACCGGCAAACGACCCGACGAAGTTGCCCGCGCCGTTATCGAAACGAATCCGCAGAAACCTTCCGAAGCCAATGTCAGTTATCAGTTATCAGTTATCAGTTATCAGCCATTGAGCGGCGATTCGGCGGAAGAGGATGAACGGCGGACGGAAGAGAATCAAGGGAAAACCAATCCAAAATCCAAAATCCAAAATCTAAAATTGTTGCGCGGCGATTTGGACAACATTCTGCTAAAAGCCCTTCGCAAAGAACCGGCGCGGCGATATTCGTCGGTCGAGCAGTTTTCCGAAGATTTGCGGCGGCATCTGGCGGGTTTGCCGGTCGCGGCGCGTCCCGACACTTTTTCTTACCGCGCCGAAAAGTTTATCAAACGCAACCGCGTTTCGGTCGCGTCCGCCGCGCTGGTTTTTCTGCTTTTAATTGCCGGCATCGCCGGGATTTCCTGGCAATACGTCCGCGCCGAACGTGAACGCGCTTCAGCCGAACGGCGGTTTAGGGATGTCCGCGAACTCGCCAACGCCTTTGTTTTTAAGTATCACGACGAAATTCGGAATCTGCCCGGCTCGACCCGCCTGCGCGAAATGCTCGTTAAAGACGCACTCGTCTATCTGAACCGACTCGCCGACGACGAAGCGAGTGATGTTTCATTGAAAATCGAGTTGGCGCAGGCGTTTATGAAAATCGGCGATGTCCAAGGGCAAGCCTACGATGCCAATCTCGGCGACACGGCGGGCGCGATTGCAAGTTATCGCCGCGCCGTCGCTCTGCTCGAAGACGCGGCGAGTGAATCAAATGAATCAAATTATTCAAACGCCTTAAACGACTCGAACGAGTTAAAAGCGCGCAACGAATTGATGACGGCTTATCAAAAATTCAGCGGGCTTTTGTCTCGCGGCGGCGACGCGCAAAACGTCGAATACGCCCGGAAAGCCGTTGCGCTCGGCGAAGAGTTAGCCGCCGCGCCGTCCGCCGACAACGAGCAGCACGTCAAATTAGCCGGTTCGTATCTTTATCTCGGCGACACTCTGCCGCCCGAAAATGACGCGGAACGGACAATTGAAATTTATCTGAAAGGTTTGGAAATCACCGAAACGGTTTATCAGTCCGAACCGGAAAATCCGGCGGCGATTAGGAGAATCATCGGTTTAACGCAGCGTTTGGGTTTTCGATATTTTCTGCTTGCCCGGGAAGCCGTCGAAAACGGTAAACCGGAACGTGCCGCCGAATTTTATAAATTGAGTTTGCCGTTTTACCAACGCTCGTCGGACATCGCCGAAAAGCAATTCGCGCTTGATTCGCAGAACGCCGTTAACCGCCGCACTCTGTCCGCCACCAAATTAAATTTGTCGCAAGTCCGGCGCGAGACGGGCGAAACGGCGGCGGCGATCAAGGCGCAGCTCGAAGTTTTAGAGGAATTATCAACCGTCGCGGCGGCGGACGCGGCGAATTACGAAGCGCAAAGCGATTTGGCGAGCGTTCACGACGACCTCGCTTCGAGTTACGCCAAAAGCGGAGATTACGCCGACGCTTTCAAACATTATCGGCAGGCGCAGAAACTGTTTGACGGCGCAATCGAAAACGACGCGAACAACATCGAATTCTGGAGAAGCCGCCGCAACACGATTAACCGCCTTGGCGACGCTTTGCTGGCAAAAAGCGATTACGACGAAGCATTAGAAATTTATCGTCTGGCGTTCGAGCAGATCAAAGCCGCGCCGATGTTGCAGGACGCGGCTTCGCAGTCGTTTTTCACAGGAGAAATGTATGAAAAGTTCGGCGACGCGCAGGTTATTTACGCCGATAAAAATAATATCTCCGCCAACGAACGCGCCGTTCGTCTGCGAAAAGCCCGCCTTGATTATCAAAAAGCCGTCGAACTCTGGCGAGAATCGGAATGCTGGAAAAAACATTTCGAGACGAAGGCGGACAGGTTCGATTTCGTCTCGAAGAAGTTAACAGATTGTGAAAGGAAATTGGCGAGCGTTTGAAAATCTCGCCGGTCTCCAAAAAATCGAGAATTTAGTTGGCGCGTTTCAGTTGAATTCCCGTGCCGAGCGGAAAACTTTGTCCCAGAGAGATCGGCAGTTTTCCTTTGAAATCAATTTCGCCGACGAGTGCGCGAGCCGTCGCCCGCTGCAAACTCGCCATATCGCCGTAAGCGACGACGTAAGTTTTCATCTCCGGGAAATTATTCAGCAAGTAGGGATTGCCGAAACTCAGACTGACGATTTTTTTATCGGTTTGCAAGAGTTCCCGAAGCAGTTTCGCGCCGACTTCGGGAATGCCGACCGAGTTTTTCGCGCCCGAACGGACGCGCCCGAAAAGTCCGGCTAAAACAACGTCGGCTTCACCGGCTTTTTTTCGCGCCGCGCTGATTTCCTCGACGCTTGAGCGTTCGTCTAAAATTACCGATTCAAGTTTTATTCCGGCTTGCCGCAAAGTTCGCTGAAGAGTTCCGGCGGCGAAATTGCGGTCTTCGCCGTTGGTAATTCCCAAAAGGAAAACCTTTTTGTCTCTGGCGAGCGGCAAAACGCCCGCTTCATTTTTAACCAATGTGATCGCGTTTTCGGCGATTTCGTTTGATAAACGGCGCGAGTCTTCGCTCGAAACCGTTTTGTCAATTGCGTCGAGCGGCGTGATTTTGCGTTTATCTAAACCTAATTCATATTTCCACGCGAGAATTTTGCGAACCGATTGGTCGAGCCGGGCTTCGGAAATTCTGCCGGAAGCGACGGCGGCTTTCAAACCTTTGACGGTCGCGTCAACGTCCGCCGGTTTTTCCAAGATGTCTGCGCCCGCGAGAACGGCGAGAACGGCGGCTTCGTCCTGGTTAAAATAAATCGTCAAACCGCTCATACTCATCGCGTCGGTGACGATCAAGCCTTGAAAGTTCATTTCCTTTCGCAGCATCTCCGTTTGCACTTTCGCCGAAAGCGTCGCCGGCATCGTCGCTTTTTCCGCCACGATTTCCGCGCCCGCGTCGGCATCGCCCTGAATGAAATTTTTCAAAGGCTTGATCTCCGTCGCGTCAATCTGCGGCAGAGCGATATGCGCGACCATTATGGAGGCAACACCGGCGTTGATCGCCTGCTGAAACGGCGGCAGCTCGACCTGATTTAATCGTTCACGCGGCAAATTGATAATCGGCAGACCGCGATGCGAATCAACCGCCGTGTCGCCGTGACCGGGAAAATGTTTGGCGGTGGCGATGATTTTCTGACTTTGCAAACCTTCGATAAAAGCCGCGCCGAAACGTCCGACATCCGCCGGATTCTCGCCATAACTGCGGACGTTGATTACCGGGTTTTCGGCGTTGTTGTTAACATCCAAAACGGGCGCGTAGACCTGTAAAATTCCCAAAGCGCGGGCTTCGCGCCCGGTGATTTCGCCGACGCGCCGGGCGAATTCAGGATTTCCCGTCGCCGCGACCGCCATATTCCAGGGAAAGTTTTCCGCGTCGTTAAAACGCATTCCGACTCCCGTTTCGGCATCAATCGCAATCAGCAGCGGTATCAAGGCGGCTTCCTGCATTCGATTGACTAAAAAGACGGATTCGTAAATCGGTGCGCCGAACAGGACAATCCCGCCGAGTTTGTTTTCGACGATTTGCTGTTTTAATTCCTTAAATTCGTAGCTGTCCTGATTTTGGTAGCGGGCGTTAATGCCGATGTGAACCATCTGCCCGACTTTTTCGTCAACCGACATTTTTTTCAGTTGTTTGTCAGCCCATTTCACAGCCTTTTCCGACGGGCTGAATTTTGCGTTTTGGGCGGAAACAGGAATATAAAAAGACAGGTTGAGAAGACAGATTGTAAATAAAAAGACGGTAATTTTTTTCATCGGGAATTTGATTTTTGCTAATTTTTGCTATAAGTATTTTGAAAGTATATTGAAAGAATACATAAAATCTTCTGATAAAAAAAGTCGTAGAAGTGATGCCGGAAAATTAGACCTTCCAGAAACTTTTTGATAGATAAATTTATCAAGCCAAATTTTCGGTTATTGGTTTTTCGCGGCTGTGCCGCTTTGATGTGCGGAAATGCTGTGCTTTTCCGTTGATTCCTCAGATTTTGCGGCTATGCCGCCGATTTTCGAGGCGCAGCCTCTCAAAACTTTAGATAAAACTGACGGAAAGGCGCAGCCTTTCCGCACATCAGGCGGCATAGCCGCAACTGCTTTGTAGTCGGCAACTTGGGTTAATCAATTTTTCACCCCTTTATTTTGAACAAACAAACTCGCCAGCCAAGCGACCAAAAGCGTCGTTAAACTGCCGAGCAAAACATACCACGTCCAGGCGAGCGGCGTGAAAAATTTGATATAGAGCATCAGCAAGATACTCGCCGCCATTCCGGTTAAAGCGGCGGTTTCATTGGCTTTTTTGATAAATGCGCCGACGAGAAAAACTCCTAAAACCGGACCGTTGAAAAGGGACGCAATCGAAAGCGCGTTGTCGAGCGCGGAACGGTTTTGCCGCATCACGACGAGCGCGACGACGATCTGCACGATGCCGATAACTAAAGTCAGCCAGCCGGAAACTTTTAAAAGATGTCGGTCCGATTTATTTTTCGCAAACGGTTTGTATAAATCGTTGACGAAGGTTGCGGCGATGGCATTGAGCGACGAAGAAAGTGCCGCCGCGAAAATCGCCGCGATCACCAGACCGCTCAAACCGGACGGCATAAATTTCGTGATAAAGTCGGGAAAAACCTTGTCGCCGCCGGTAAATGGAAATGTCGCCGCCACGCCCGAACCGGCAACGCCCGCGCTTTGATATTCGGCGGCGTTATACGGCGCATAAAACGCGAACAACAAAACGCCGATAAATAAAAATCCGATAAATTGTCCGAGAACGACCGCGCCGCTCGACAGCAGCGCGAGCGACGCGCTTTTCGGTTTGTCGGTGCAGAGGTATCGCTGGACGAGATATTGATCGGTTCCGTGCGTGGACATCGTGAGAAAACAGCCGCCGATTAAACCCGACCAGAAAGTGTAGGTTTTCGTAAAATCGAGCGTGAAGTCGAAAACCTGAAATTTATTAAATTGTCTTCCGAGTTCGACCGCGCCCGCGAAACCGCCGTCAATTTGCTGCGCCAGAACAACCGCCGCCGCGATTGCGCCGCCGATGTAAATTCCGAGCTGGACGACTTCGACCCAAATCACGGCTTCGATTCCGCCGTAAAAAGTGAAAACGATCATCACGATGCCGAGCAGCACGATTGACGCGACGACGACGGTTTCCGATGAAGCGTTCGGCACAAACGCCACATAAACGGCGGCGAGAACAATCGCCGTTAAAAGCAGACGGATGCCGTCGGCGATGTTCCGCATCACGACGAATAGGGCGGAGGCGAGCATTTTCACCTTCGAGCCGAACCGCGTTCCCAAAAGCTGATAAACCGTTTGCAAATCGCCCGTGAAATACATCGGAATAAACAGCAGCGAGATGACGACGCGCCCGCACAAATAGCCGAAAACGATTTGCAGAAACTCGAAATTGCCGTTTCGTGCAAACGCAATTCCCGGAACGGAAATAAACGTAATGGTCGAAGTTTCCGTCGCCACAATCGAAGCCGCAATCGCCCACCAAGGCACGTTGCGACTCCCGACAAAATAATCTTCGGTCGTTTCCTGTTTCGATGAAAACCACACGCCGAACAAAGT
>JAJAZE010000409.1 GCA_026785925.1 Pyrinomonadaceae bacterium | reverse complement strand
ATTCAGACAAGAAGTTGCCTTCGGCGGCGAAAGTTTGTCTGAGAATCTGCCGGAATTCTTCGCGCAGAACTTTGTAGCGGCGCGTTTTCGCGGCTTGGCGGCGCAGCGCGTTGGCTTGTTTTTCGATTTCCGAAACAATGTCG
Organism: Pyrinomonadaceae bacterium; assembly: GCA_026785925.1. Taxonomy (GTDB): domain Bacteria; phylum Acidobacteriota; class Blastocatellia; order Pyrinomonadales; family Pyrinomonadaceae. The sequence continues at coordinate 5,309 of JAJAZE010000409.1, read as the reverse complement.
AAAATGCGGCTGAGATTAGTTTTCGCCGATTCGAGCCGCGTTTCGGCGGCGCGTTGGCGTGTGCGGAATTTGGAAATTCCGGCGGCTTCCTCGATCAAGTTTCGGCGGTCGGAAGGTTTCGCCGATAGTATCTGCCCGATGCGTCCCTGTTCGATCAGCGCGTAATGCGCTCCGCTCAAACCGGTTCCGGCGAACAAATCCTGAATGTCGCGCAGACGACAGGCTTTTCCGTTCAAAAGATATTCGCTCTCGCCCGAAAGATACAAGCGGCGCGTAACGGAGACGGCTTCGCCGGGCGCGTATTCGAGCGCGAAAGCTCGCGGTTTCCAATGCCGTTTGGTTTTGATTTTCTTTTCGATTGTTTGAATCGAGCCGACTTGCGCGGCTTTCGCCGTTTCGATTTCGGCGGCGTGAAAACCGTTCGTTTCGGCTAAAATCTCCGAATTGGAAAGCAAAACTTCGGAGTCGTTTGATTCGATTACTTCGATGTCAATCGCGTTTTCGTCGAGACTGCTCAAACTCGCGTCAATGTCTTCGAGTTCCGATTCTTCGTCGGCGAAAAACGATTCTTCGTCGCGGACGAGATGCAGCACGACTTCCGCCATTCCCGACGCTTTGCGGCGGCTCGTGCCTTGAAAAACCACGTCTTTCATCTCCTCGCCGCGCAGTGATTTCGCCTTCTGCTCGCCCAAAACCCAGGCAATTGAGTCGGAGACGTTAGATTTTCCGCAGCCGTTCGGACCGACGACCGCCGTAATTCCGCTGCCGGTGAAAACGATTTCCGTGTAATCGGCGAAGGACTTGAAACCCGTAATTTCGAGACGCTGGAGTTTGAACATTTGATAGTGCTTTTTAGAGGAGAATCAGCACTATATTTTGTTGTTTTGCGTGGTTTAAGTCAAATGCGGAGTAATCACGAATTTCAAATTGCGAATTACGAATGTTTGGAATTTCTTCATTCGTAATTCGTAATTTGAAATTCGTAATTGTTTAAAAATCTTCGACGTTTAAATTTCGCAAGCCTTGTTTTTCGGCTCGTTCGTTGTCAAGTTCGGTCAAAACGTCGAGCAGGAAATTCGTGTTGCTTGATATATTTATGACCACGGTAAATTCGGTTTCCGAAGTTGTAAATTCAAACGTGCCGCTATTGATTTCGATGATTTCACGAAACGCTTTGACACCGTTATGTCCGTTGCCGTCGGCATCAACGATTTTGCCGACGTTGAAGGAAACGCTCGCCAAATGCAAATCCGATTTAATGACTAAAAGCCCGGTCATTCTTGAGTTTTCAATGACCTGCACGGCATCGAAAATGCTGACGAGCGAGAGATTTCCGGCGAATGTGACATCGGTGCGGACGTTGACCGGCGATTTGTCGCGCGTGACGACGAAATCGGGACGACGCGCCCGCCGAATCGCTTCGAGTCCTGGCGCAACCGAAATTCGCGGGTCGAGCAGTTTCGCTTCCTGCAGCCGGTCGTAAGCCAAATCAAAATCTTCGCGCCCGATATACAGGCTGACCAGCGCGAGGCACTGCCGGGCGGCTTCGTCGAGATTTTTCTGCGTGATGCAGATTTCACGCATCTTTTCGCGCAAAGGAACCGAACGCGGGCTGCGTTCCATAGATTCCCGAAGCAGGGAAAACGCTTTTTCGGGCGAGCGATATTTGACGAAAAGGTCGGCATCCAAAAGCACCGATTCGATGGAAACTTCCGTGAAAGGCGCGGCGGCTGATGTTTCTAAGGCGTAGTTCATAAAAATCGCTGAACAAACATTGTTCAACCGTTTAAAATTATCACAAAGGCGCGTCGTTCGTCATTAAAATTCTTTAAAATAAAAAGGCGAAATTGCTTTTACCAAAAAGCAGTTTCGCCCTTATTTTGCTGCCGACTCAAAATCTAAAAATCAAACCGGATGCCGAGCCGAATCGTGCGCGGGCGGCTCGTGCGCTGCGGAACGAGAAAATTCTCCTCAAAACTCAAACGCTGTTCGGTGTTGGTCGGGTTGAAATTGAGAAACTCCGAACCGAACGTGAAAACGGTCGAGTTGAAAACATTGCCGATTTCGATATTCGGACGCAGGCGCAGACGTTCCGTAAAACGAAAAGTGCGGCTGACGTTCATATCAAACAGAAAAAGTTTCGGACCCGTGCCGGCGTTGCGCGGCAGATTTCCCGAACTGCCGATGGGCGCAAACGTGAACTGGTTGAAAACGCTTTGCGGAAAAGTCGTGCCGCGATTACGAAAGCGCAGGTCGTTCAAATTGCCGCTGAAATTCGGTCGGTCGGTCGAAACTTCATCGAGATTGCGGTCGTTTGCCGCGCCGGTTCCGTTTCCGATATTAAACGGCGAACTTGAACCGAGCCGCAGCAGCGGCGAAAAAGCCAAACCGCCCAACCACGAAGGCGTTTCAAAAATGCCGGAGAACGCGAAACGGTGACGGCGATCCTGAACCGAACGTGTAAAATCCGCACCGAAATCGAAGATATTCTGCGGATTGCTGGTATTGACAATTCCGTCGTCTGCTAATTTCGAGAGCGTATAGACGGCACGGAACGACGCACTGAAACCGCTGCCGAGTTTACTCAAACGGCGGCGCAGTTCAACGGTCAAACCGTTATAAACGGCAGTTCCGGTTGAAGCCACTTGGTCAATCTGGATCGGAAATTCGGGACCGAGCCGCCGTCCCAAGGCATCCAAAACTAATCTGGCGCGGGCGACGGGCGTTCCCGTCGCCGTCAAAGGATTGCGCGAAGCGAGATTGACCGTCGTCACCGTGCCGGTCGTCGAGGTTCCCACCAAATCGGTCGGATCGCCGTTGACGAAGCGCAGTGTCGGACTGCTGAAACCGTTGATTAGATAATCGTTGTAATCGCTAAAACCGTTCGGCAGATTATACGGATTGGCGTTGAATTCACGGAAAAGCCGCACCGTTTTGTTGTAAGTATAGTTCGTTTCAAAGACAAATTTGTTGACGATTTCGCGCTCAAATCCGGCGTTGAACTGATAACTTTCGGGAACCTTCAAGGTCGGATCAATGCGCCGCAGATTATTGGCGGGCGTGGAAAATCCGGTTTGCGTCGCCGACAAAACACCTGATTGCCTGAGCTGCGTTTCGATGGCGACGAGTTCATCACGCGACAAAGGATTCGGGAAAGCGATGCGCCGGAGAACCTGGCAGCGGGCGTTATTAAAAGCGACAGTATCGGTCGGAGTGTAACAGCGATAGTTTTGACTGGTCGCAAATCCGGTCACGACGATGGAGTTGCTGTTGTAACTCTGCCGTGTTTCAGTCAGATTTGCGTCGTCAAAGGTGCGAAGCAATACGCGGTTGAAAAAGATGCCGCCGCCGACGCGAATCACGCCTTTGCCGTCCTTAAACGGAGCGTAAGCGAGAGCGATGCGCGGTCCGAAATTATTTTTGTCGCCGATAATCGTTTCTCGCTCGTAACGCAGACCGAGACTGACGGTTAAATTGGAGCGTGTGCGCCATTCATCCTGAAAAAATATCCCGAAATAGGTGTTGTCCTGTCCGGTTTGTCTGCCGAAGTTGCGGCGATACTGCGTGACGCTGCTGTTGAGAAAAAGATTGACCGTTTGAAAGTTGAAAGTGCCGGTCGCGTCCTGTAAATCGAGAAAGTCCGATTTGATCTTTTGCACGTCCGCGCCGAATTTTAGAGAGTGCTGACCGATGACCGCGTTCAGCGTTTCCTGAAATTGGTAGCGTTTTTCCCGGCGAGTGCCGGGAAAACTGAAATTGCTCGCCGTCGTCGAGTTTCCGGCAATCAATGTTCCGCTGCGGTTGTCATCGCCGCTCAAAGTGTCGGCTAAAGCGATTAAAACCACCGGATCGAGCGGATTAGTCGCCACAAATTTCGGCTCAAAACGCGAAAATTGAAAACGAAACTGATTGACCAGTTTTGAGTTGATAACGTGATTGTCGGTGAATTTGTAAGCGTCGGTGTCGCGTTTCGGTCCCAAAAGCGTTTCTTCGAGGCGACTCGTCGCGGTGCGAAACTGGCGCGTGTTGCGCGAAGTTCCAAACTCGTAATTAAAAGTGACGTTGTGCTGATCGGTGAAATTATGGTCAATTCTGGTTGAAAAAAGATGGCGGCGCGATGGTGTCGGAATCGTTTGAACGTATGGCGCAAATTGCGCGAGCGGCGTGGTTCCGGCGGCTCCTGACGGAAGGGCTTCAGTGCGCGGCGTGCCGCCGTTGGAAGTCGGCAGCGCGAAATTCGGATTTTGCAGAACCGGAACGAGCGTGTCAATCAACGTCGTATCCTGAAGATTGTTAAACTCGTAGGACGAAAAGAAAAAGGTTTTCTTTTTGAAATAACCGAAAGGAACTGGACCGCCAAACGTCGCTCCGGGATTATATTCAGCGAACGGCAGTCGCTCTAAACCGCGCCGGTTGTTATTGAAAGTGTTGGCATTTAAAGTATCGTCACGATAATACAAATAAGCGCGTCCGCGAAACTTTTTCGTTCCGCCGCGAGTTCGCAAGTTCACACGCCCGCCCGAAGCGCGTCCGTATTCGGCGGAAAATTGATTGGTGATTACCTGAACTTCGGCAATCGAATCAATCGAAGGCTGAAAACGATCTTGAGCAAGCCGGTCGTCATTATTATCCAAACCGTCAATCGTCAGATTATTTGAGTAAGCCGCGCCGCCCGCTAATGAAAAAACACCTGCTTCGGTCGGCGACGGGCGCGGGTCGTTGGTCGAATCGCCGCCGTTGCGGGCGCGGTCTTCGGCGGCATTGCGGACGGAAAGCGGTTCTTCCGCCACGCCGCCCAGCGTGAATACAAAGTCGAGCGGCGAGCGTGTATTATTCGGCAATTCTTCTATCTCACGCTCCGTCACCGTTCCGCCGACGACGGTGCGCGTCGTATCAACCGCCGAATTATCGGCTTCGATAGTAACGGTCTGTTCAACTCGCACATCGGCGGGCGCGAGTGAAAAATCAAGCTGCACATTTTGTCCGGCAATCGTTTCGAGGTCAATTTTCTCTTTCGTCCCAAAGCCGGTTTGCGAAGCGGCGACTTTTTAAATTCCCGGCGGCAGTTCGACGATGCGGTAACGTCCGTCGCCGTCGGTGACAACCGTGCGTTCGACATTCGTCGTCACCAGCGTTGCCGTGACGGTTGCGCCGACAATCGGCAAGTTATTCGAGTCAACGATTCTGCCGCTAATCGTGACATCATCGAGGTCTTGGGCGAAGCTAACGACTGCCGAACCAAGAACGCTCAAACAGACGGAAACCAGGACAGGTGTAAGTTTTCCGAATTTTTTTCTCATTGAAATTCT
>JAJAZE010000408.1 GCA_026785925.1 Pyrinomonadaceae bacterium | reverse complement strand
GCCACCGCTTGCCGATTAGCAATGTTAAAAGTTAAAATTTCTTCGCAGAATCGCTCGGCGAGAGTTTTTTAATATCACAATATCAAAAGTTTAAACCTTGTGATTCTGCTTTTCAATGAACCTTTTCGTCAAAAGTCTAAACTGATAACTGATAACTGATAACTGATAACTGTTCTCACTCTTCCAATGTCGAAATATCGCCGACTTCCGCGCCGATTTCCAATGCTTTTAGATAGCGGCGCATAATTTTACCGCTGCGCGTCTTCGGCAGAGCTTTCATAAACTTGACTTTCGCGGGCGTGGCAATCGCGCCCAATTCGCGCCGAACGTGCTTTATCAATTCGGCTAAAAGCTCGTCTGATTCTTCGTGTCCGCTTCGCAGTTGGACAAAACCGACGATGGCTTCGCCTTTGATTTCGTCGGAAATGCCGATGACGGCGGCTTCGGCGACCGCCGGATGCGAAACGAATGCCGATTTGACATCAGCCGTGCCGATGCGGTGTCCGGCGACACTCAAAACATCGTCGGCGCGACCCAAAACTTGAATGTAACCGTCCGCGTCTTTAACGGCGACATCGCCCGAAACGTAACAGCCCGCGACTTGTTTCCACATTCGTTCATATCGCGCTGCGTCGTTCCAGACGGTTCGCATCATCGAAGGAAACGGGCGGCGCAAAATTAATCTGCCGCCGACGTTCGGGGCGCAAACATTGCCTTCCGCGTCCACGACATCGGCTTCGACTCCGGCTAATGGAACTCCGGCTTTGCCCATTCGCATCGGCATCGTCACGGGCGTGGCAATGGTCGGTGCGCCGAGTTCGGTTTGCCACCAATTATCAACGCAGTAACCGTGTGCGCCGTCGCCGCACAAATACGTCTGCGCCCAACGCCACGCTTCTGGATTGAGTGGTTCGCCCGCGCAGGCTAAAACTTTCAAGCTCGTAATATCATATTTTTTCGGCAGCGCTTCGCCGAAACGCATAAAAAATCTAATCGCCGTCGGCGCGGTGAACATCTTGGTTACATTATATTTTTCGACGATTTCCCAAGCAATTCCCTGATGCGGAAAATCAATCGCGCCCTCGCGGAAAACGGTCGTCACGCCCGCGCACAAAGGCGCATAGACGATATACGAATGCCCGACAATCCAGCCGATGTCCGACATACACCAAAAAATATCCGCGTCGCCGACATCGAAAAAGTTTTTCAAATGATAAGTCGTTCCGACCATATAACCGCCGACTGCGTGAACCACGCCCTTCGGTTTGCCCGTCGTGCCGCTGGTGTAAAGAATAAACAAAACATCTTCTGCGTCCATCGGTTCGGCTTCGCACTCGTCGGGAAATTTTAATAAATCGGCGAAATCAATTTCTTTTGACTGGAGCGCAAGCGTCCCCGCTTGCAATGCGTCCGCAGGACGCAAATCGTCGTTAATTTTCGACAAGTCTTTTTCCGTGCGATTTTTTCGCGCTATCGCGCTCATTGCAAGCGGGGACGCTTGCGCTCCAGTCGGCGGCGTTTCGGTCGGTTGCATTGTGTTGCGTTTGAAGACGACAACCTTTTCGACAAAATCCAAATCTTTGACGGCTTCGTCCACGATTAATTTTAAGTCAATCGTCTTGCCGCGCCGAAAACCGACATCACCCGCAATCAAAATTTTCGCGTTCGCGTCAACGATTCGGTCGCGCAAAGCGGCTTGTCCGAGTCCGGCGTAGACCACCGAATGAATCGCCCCGATTCGCGCACACGCCAGCATCGCCGCCACGCCTTCAATCGTCAAAGGCATATAAATAACCACGCGGTCGCCTTTTTTGACGTTCAAGGATTTTAAGCCGTTGGCAAATTGGCAGACTAATTTTAATAATTCCCGATACGAAATTTTTCGCTCTTCGCCGTCTTCGCCGAGCCAGATAAAAGCTGTTTTCCCCGATTCGGCGTGACGGTCGAGCGCGTTCAGAGTGATGTTGGTTTTCCCGCCGATAAACCATTCGTGATTCACGCCGTCAAAACTCGAAACTTGTTCCCACTTTTTGAGCCAGACGTATTTTTCCGCTTCCGCCGCCCAGAACGCATCGGGATTTTCCCGCCAGCGTTGATACTCGGCTTTTGCGTCTTTGAGTAAAGCATTATCCGCGACGATTGGCGGCGGCGGATATTCGCTTTCCTCGTGTGAAAGTTTTTCGATTGTTTCAGATTTGGGCGCAGACATATCGCAAAAAGTTAAACCGGAACTAATTAGAAATTAAATATGAGAATCAATTGCCACTAGCTTTAGCTAGTGGTCAGGTAGAAAAAATCGGCGGCTTTAGCCAAATACAAAATAGAATTTTTCCTTTCGGCTTTAGCCCAAATCGGTTTGGGCTAAAGCCGAAAGGATTTATTACTTTTTCAAATTTCGGCTAAAGCCAATTCTCAACTATTTTATCCACTAGCTAAAGCTAGTGGCAATTGATAAATCCTGTGCGAAAATGATTCTCGCACAGACTCCAACTAAATATCGTCCGCCGCTTCGCCCGCTTCGCGTGTCGGTTTCATTTGCTCTGCGCTGACTTCCTCCCAGATTTTGACATCACGCGATTCTTTCAAAAGCAGTGAACCGACGACGAATGTAATACTGGCGACAATCATCGGGTAATAAAGTCCGGCGTAGATATTTCCCGTCGAAGCGATCACCGACAAACCGATGAGCGGCAAAAGCCCGCCGAAAATTCCGTTGCCGATGTGATATGGCAATGAAAGAGCGGTATATCGTATCTTCGCGGGAAACGCTTCGACCAGATACGCGGCAATCGGACCGTAGACCATCGTCACCCAAATAACCTGAATGAAAATCAGCAAAATCAATTGCCAAACCGTGCCGTTTGAGATTAAATCGCCGAAAGTCGTGTAGGGCAAAACCTTCGGCGCGTCAACCAATGCGCCGCTGGCATCCATTGATTTCGGAATTAGTTTGATTGCGCCCGTCACCTTACTGGCTTCCGAAGTCGCCGTCACGACGTTTGAACCGGCAACCGACTGCATCGCTTTGTAAATCGGAATGTAGGTGATAACGGCAAGCAGCAAGCCCGCCATAATAATCCATTTGCGCCCGATTTTGTCGGACAAAGCCCCAAAGACGACGAACAGAGGCATGCCCATCAAAAGCGCGATGGCGATAATGTAATTTGCCGAAGTCGCGTTGACATTCAAAATTGATTGCAGGTAAAAGAGCGCGTAAAATTGTCCCGTATACCAGACCACGCCCTGACCGGCGGTTGCGCCGAACAACGAAATCAAAACGATTTTCAAATTTTCCCATTTCGTAAAGGCTTCGACGAGCGGACTCGCCGAAGTCATTCCCGCGCTTTTGACGTGCTGGAAAATCGGCGACTCTTTCATTCGCAGCCGAATATAAAGCGAGATGGCGACGAGAAAAATCGAAATCAAAAACGGATACCGCCAGCCGGCAATGCCGCTTTCGGCTTTGCCCGCGAATTGGTCGGCACTCATCGTATTCTGCACGGCGAGAATGACGGCGAGCGATAAAAACAAACCGAGCGTCGCGGTGATTTGAATAAACGAAGTGTAAAAACCGCGTTTGTTGTCGGGAACGTGTTCGGCGACATAAACCGCCGCGCCGCCGTATTCGCCGCCGAGAGCCAAACCTTGCAAGACGCGAATTAGCAGCAAGATAATCGGCGCGGCAATCCCGATTTGCGCGTAAGTCGGCAGGAATCCGATAACGGCAGTCGCGCCGCCCATAATAAGGAGCGTCACGAGAAAAGCGTATTTGCGCCCGACAATATCGCCGATGCGCCCGAAAAACAACGCGCCGAACGGACGCACGACAAACCCGACGGCGAATGTCGCCAAATATGCGATATACGCAAAAGTGTCGTTACCCGGCGGATAGAAAAGCGGTGAGATAATCCCAGCAAGCGAACCGAAAATGTAAAAATCATACCACTCGATCATTGTCCCGACGCTTGATGCGCCGATAACCTGCCAAATTTTGCTCGTGCTTACACTATCGGCGTAAAGTCCGCCCAAATCTCGTGCTTCTGTTGCCATTTTTTATTATCTCCTCAAAGTATTGTATGTTAATTTTTTTCTCGGACTGGAGCGAGAAGCGTCCCGCTTGCAATGAGCGCGAGAGCGCGAAAAAAACCGTTTGCAATACGCGCTTAAGAATGTAACGCGCCTTTCCGCGTCGAAACGACGCTCATTGCAAGCGGGACGCTTGCGCTCCAGTCAATATGCGAGTCAGCCTAGAACGAAAAAATCGTAGCGAACTCCGAACGATTACTGTGCGTTTCGCGCGACGGAATGCCTCTGAACAGCGGCAGAAAACCGGCGTTATTGGCGGCGCGGGTGCGAAAATACGTCTGCTCGAACGCGAAGGTGACAATCGAATTCAAACGGTATTGAATGCTTCCGAAAGCCGCGTCGCTTTTGCCGCGATTCGCGCCGAGTTGGTTGACCGGTGCGCCGACCGGATTAAGCGTTGCGCCAAGCAGTCGCCGCACCAAGCAGTCGCCGCACATCGCTCGCTTCCGCTTCGTCGTAACCGTAATGCAGATAAGCCGTAAATCCAGCCATCCGACCCATCGGATTAGCACCGAACAGACGCGAGAGCGGAAAGCCGATATTGATAAATCCGCCTTGACCGCGCACCGGATTCTGATCGGCAATCACCGGCTGACCGTTGCGGAAACCGAAAGCGACGGTTGATGAGCCGTCAATCGAAGTCGCCGTCGTGATAGGGCAAACGCATCTAAATTTTATTGAAAATAAAGGGTTTCTGAACATTTGCAATAATTTAGCTGAATAAAATCTTGAAAATTACAGCAGTTTTTAGTCAAAATTGCACGGAAATTTTTACATCGCTTGAATCAGGAATTCTGTAAAGCCTTCTTTTCATTGATTTTGACTGCTATTCTTTGATTCTAAATTTAGATGCGTTTGCCCTACCGTCGTGACACCCGTCAAACCAAATGTGTCGTTGTAAGTCGAGAAGAGATGTCCGCCGGTCAACGCCCAAAATTTCCGCGGCGCGGACACGATTTCCATTCACCGATTCAAGCGTTTGCAAAATATGAATTTTTTCAATCCCGGCTAAAGTTCGGGCAGTTTTGTCGTCGGACTTTGGATTTTGAATTTTGGGGTTTGAACTTTGAAATTGCGCCGGTAAATCTGCCGCGTCAATCAAATTTCCGCCGAGCGCGATGACGTATGAAACGACGTTTTCGAGTTCGCGGACATTGCCCAGCCAATCGTGCCGCGCCAGCATTTCCAAAGTCGTCGGCGTGATCTTAAACTTCGCGGTCTTCAATTCTTTCGACCGTTTCGCCAAAAGATAAGCGACGATTTCCGGCAAATCCTCGCGTCTTTCACGCAGCGGCGGAATCTCGACGGGCAAAACATTCAGGCGATAAAATAAATCGCGGCGAAATTTTTCGGCTTCGATCATTTCCGGCAAATTTTGATTCGACGCAGCAATCACTCGCGCCCGGAACTCGATGTCAACGCGCCCGCCGACCCGCCGGAAAACTTTTTCCTGTAAAACCCGCAGAAGTTTCGCCTGCACCGCCGATGACAAAGTTTCGACTTCATCGAGAAACAAAGTTCCGTCGGCGACCGTTTCAAACAAACCGCCGCGCGTGTCGGTCGCGCCGGTGAAAGTTCCCTTTTCGTGTCCGAAAAGCTCGGCTTCGATTAAGGTTTCGGGAATCGAAGAGCAGTCGAGCGCGACGAAGTTTTTCGCGCCGCGCCCGCTCGCTTCGTGCAGAGCGCGGGCAACGAGTTCTTTGCCCGTGCCGGTTTCGCCGGTGATCAAAATCGTATCAGCCGTCGGCGCGAGGCGCTCGATAGTTTGTTTCAGACGCTTGATCGCCGGACTGCTGCCGATAATTTTCTGCGCGGCGGTTTGTTTTTGAATCTGACTTTCCAAATCGGCGACGCGCTTTTCCAGATGTTTTTCTTTCAAAGCGCGAGCGACGCGAAAAAGCACGTCTTCCATCTGAAACGGTTTGGAAACATAATCGGTTGCGCCGTGCCTGATTGCCTCGACCACCGCCTCAATCGAACCGAACGCCGTCATCAAAATCACGATGGCGTTCGGATTTATTTTTAGAATTTCCGCCAGCAATTCCGCGCCGTCCATCGCGGGCATTCTTATATCCGACAAGACGAGTTCAAATCAGTTTTCGGCAAACTTTTTCAGCGCGGCTTTCCCGTCAGCGGCGGTTTCGACCGCGTAACCTTCGGCGACCAGAAATTTACGCAAAACGTCGCGCATCGGCTCTTTGTCGTCCACGATTAAAATTTTTATACGCGAATTTCGCTTAGCGGTTTGCGTCGGCATATTTAAGATTTGAAAAGTTTAGAGTCCACGCCTTCAGCGTGTGTTTCCGCCGCGCTTCGCTGGCGGAAACGGCAAACTAAAGTTTGGACGCTGAACTTCAAACAAATTCTCGTCAAACTTTGGCTCACCTGTTTAGCTAATTATC
>JAJAZE010000407.1 GCA_026785925.1 Pyrinomonadaceae bacterium | reverse complement strand
CACAACCCAAATTACCAGCAGCCAAAATGGTGAGCCGACCGATTTCGCCATTCCCGCCGGAGTCAGAAAAATGCCGACCGCGATGACTTGCCCGACAATCAAAGCGACCGCCGTCCACAATCCGAATTGTCTTTTTAACTGCATAAGGTGATTAGCCACGAACAAACACGAAAAGGACACGAAAATAAAACAAATTTATTTTTATCGTTTTTTTAATTTTTTCTTTTCTTCTTTCGTGTTCTTTCGTGTTTGTTCGTGGCTAAAATTAAAAAGTAAATCGTCCCGCGATTTGAAACGCACGCGCTCCGCCCGAACCGAACACGCCGCCGGCGGTCGTCAGCGGCTGCCCGAAGTTGGTCGTGCCGAGAACATTGCCGAAGCCTGAATAATTCGTATTGGAAACGCCGAGAATGTTCGTCGTGCTGAAAAGGTTGAAAACTTCGATGATCGGCTCGAATTTAAATCTTTCCTTGAACGCGAAAACTTTCGACAAACGCCCGTCGAGCGAACTGAAACTATCGTTAAATTTCGCGTTCGCGGGCGCGAGCGGCAGACGCTGATTGACCGGACGCGACGAATTATACTGCGTTAAAAAATTATTTAATTCGCCGACATTTTTGAAAAGCCGTCCGCCCGCGTTGCGCTGAAGCTGCGGAATGCGCGATGAACCGTCGGGCAAAATAATGTCCATCGGAACGCCGGAAGCTAGAGTTAAAATCGACGAAAGTCGAAATCCGTAAGGCATCTCAATCGTTCCGGCGGCGGTGAAACGATGGCGTTGATCGTTCGGTGTCGGCGCGTATTCGAGCTGTAAATTATTGGAATTGAGCGAACCGTTGGAAAACGGAATCTGATCGTCGTTGGCGTAATTGAAGGTTTTGGAAAGCGTGTAAGCAGCGCGAAAACCGAAACGATCCGCGAAGCGTTTTTCGACGCTCAAAAGCAAACCGTCATATTTAAATTTGACGCTCGATTCGAGATTGACCACCCGGTCGAGTCCGCCGACCACCGGATTATTGACGACTCCGACGTTGCGCCCGATGATAAAATGCGTCCCGAAATTGTGCAGGTAATCGGCGCGGATGACGTAATTGCGGGCAAATTCATACTGCACGCCCAAATTCGACTGCTGTATCATCGGATTCTGCAAATCGTTGTCAATGATGTTAATTCCTGACGCGCCCGCGCCGGGTAAAACGAAACCCGAAAACGGATTTGAAACGGTCGGAGCAAACGGTAAAAATCTGCCGTTTTGGTCTAAGAAGATCGGCTGTCCGTTCGGCGCGGTCAGAGCGTTTCCGGCGCGAACCGCGACCGGCAGAGCGCGTCCGTCAAGTCCGCGTTCGAGTGTGATGAGTTCCAGAGTTACGCGGTCGTAATAAATTCCGTAACCGCCGTGAACGCTGAATTTCCCCGAATCCGTCGCGTAATTAAAGCCGACACGCGGCGCGAAATTATTGTAATCGGCTTTGCGATCACCGCGATAAAATGCAGCGACCAGCGGATTGGTATTACCGAAACCCGAAACATTTTTGACGTTCGTGTCGGCTTCGTAACGCAAGCCTAAATTCAATGTTAGATTGCGATTCACGCGCCAATCGTCCTGCGCGAAAAAGGCGAAATAATTATTGTCAACATTTCCCAAATTCAAATCGCGGTCGGGAAACTGGCTTCGCAAAGTAACGGCGAAAAGCAGATCTTTGTCGTCAATGCGCCCGTCGTTATTGCGGTCGGCACTGGCGAAATCTTCGACGAACTCGACTCTGCCCTGCCGGAAAACTCCTAAAAACAAACTCGAATTAACGCGCTGAAATTCGCCGCCGAATTTCAATCTGTGATTTCCGGCGATTAAATTAAATGTATCGGCAAATTGCAGACGCTTCTGCTTCGTGCCTTGCGGAACGCGGAAAGATGAGCCGTCGAGAATGCTCGGAAAAGTGAATTGAATTCCCGTCGCGGTCGGGTTGGTCGTGTTATCGAAATTGTTGACGCTGAAACTGAAATTATTGACGGCATTCGGCGAAAGAACGCTCGTCCACGCTGTCTGAAACGAGTGAAAACGGTTTTTCAGATTTTGTAAGTAAGAAGCCGAACCACGCGCCCGGTCGAGTTTGCTCTGATCGGTCGCCTTTACGTCTTCAAACGAATAGCGAAAGTTAAAACTGTTTGCATCGTTCGCGTTGTAATCAACCCGCGAATTAAAAAGCGCGTCGTCGAGCGGCGCGAGGGCGAAACCGTTGGTAATCGTTCGATCCGCCGCATTGCGAATGCCGACTAAAGTCGCGCCGTCCTGATTGCGATATTCAAACGCCCCGAACGCGAAAAGTTTGTTTTTGATAATCGGCGCGCCGAGCGTGAACGAATACTGCTGACGGTCGAACGGCAATGTCGAATTCGTCCGGTCAAACGTCGCGGGCAAACCCTGCAATCTTCGGTCGCGTTCGTAAAACGAAGCCGAACCGCGCACCGAATTTGTGCCGCTTTTCGTTACAACATTTATCACCGACGAAGCCGAACGCCCGTATTCCGCCGAAAATCGGTTGGTCGCAATCTGAAATTCTGAAACCGCGTCCTGCGAGATATTTATCAAAGAACCGCCGACTACATCGTCGTTGTTGTCCGTCCCGTCAATCATCACATTGCCGCCGCGCCCGATTTGTCCGGCGGAAGAAATAACGACCGTATTCGTCTTCGTCGGGTCAAAATTCGGCGCGGGCGCGTTGCCGGGAACAAGCAGCGCGAGTTCGAGAAAATTGCGTCCGTTCAAAGGAAGATTTTCGATTTCTTTATTGCCGATAACCGAATCAACTTTTGAGGTTTGCGTATCAATTAAAGGTATTTCGCCAATCAAATCCACGGTTTGAATGTTAGCACCAATTTTTAGTTCAGCATCTAATATCACAGTTTGCCCTACATTTAAGACAACTTCT
>JAJAZE010000406.1 GCA_026785925.1 Pyrinomonadaceae bacterium | reverse complement strand
GGCGGCGAACATCACCGGCGTTTTGGGTGCGGCGAACGGCGGCACGAATTTGAGTTCGCCCGGCGCGAGCGGGAATTTCCTGCGAAGCAACGGCTCGACTTGGACGAGTTCGCCGTTCACCGTCGCCGATATTCCAAATGGCGCGGTTGTCAAAAGGCTGAATAACTTGACCGACAACGTAACTCTGGCGGCGGGCGCGAATATCACCATCACGCCCACGGGCAACACGCTGACGATTGCTTTAACCGGCGGTAGAAGCGGAAATGCGATTTTGAATCAGACCCAATTGCAAACCAGCGCGAACTTTGACATTGACGGAACGGGCAAGGCAAATATCTTTAGTGCCGGAACACAATATAACATCGGAACAGACCGCGTTTTGTTCACCGATTTCGATTTGGGCAATGTGTATGTCGGAATCCGCGCGGGTGAGGATAACGCGGGCGGCGAAGCAAATACATTTGTCGGCGACCGCGCCGGAACAAATAACACGACCGGCGAAAGCAACTCGTTTTTCGGCTTTGCCGCCGGTCGCATAAATTTAGACGGCGATTTCAACACATTTATTGGCGTGGGCGCGGGAGAATTAAACGACAATGGCAATAACAACACATTCGTCGGAGCGCAGGCGGGCAAAAACAGCACCGAGGGTGGCAACTCATTTTTCGGCTATAACGCCGGCGCGTCAAATCTAACCGGACAATCCATCACTTTAATCGGCGTGGGCGCGGATGTTACCGTTGACGGTTTGATTAACGCGACCGCTATCGGTGTCGGCGCAAAGGTTGATGCCAGCAACACGATTGCGCTCGGTAGAGCCGGCGGTTTTGATACAGTTTATGTTCCCGGCAAAATCCAGGTCAATCTGCTCGGCGCGGCAGGCTCGACTAATCTTTGCCGCAACAGTCTTAATCAAATCTCGACCTGTTCGTCTTCGATTCGCTACAAAACCAACGTCAACTCTTTTACTCCGGGAATAAATCTCGTTCGCCGTCTGCGCCCCGTTTCGTTTAACTGGAAAGCCGACGGAAAACTCGATTTGGGATTGGTCGCCGAAGAAGTCGCCGACGCCGAACCGCTGCTGGTCAACTACAACGAAGCGGGCGAAATCGAAGGCATCAAATATGACCGCGTTGGAGTTATCTTGTTAAATGCCGTCAAAGAGCAGCAATTGCAAATCGAATCGCAAGCCAAGCAGAACGACGAGCAGGCTCAAATCATCAATCGTCAAACCGAACAATTAAACCAACAGCAAATCAATTTTCAAAAACAGCAGGCGCAAACAGAAGCGCAAGCTAAACAATTACAGCAGCAGCAGTTCGTGATTGACGGTTTGCGAAAGCTCGTTTGTCAAAACAATCCGCAAGCGGAGGTTTGCAAGGAGATACAAAAATGAAAAATCGAATCGGTTTTTTTCTCATCGTTATTTTCTGCGCCGCGCCGTTTTCCGCAGCGGCGCAGAGCGGCGGAGATTATACCGTGACGCAATCGGTCATCGCTTCGGGCGGCGGCTCAAACAGCGCGGGCGGCGCGTTTCGGGTTGACGGCACCATCGGTCAACCGACCGCCGGAACAAACTCGGCGGGCGGCGCATTCAATTTGCGCGGCGGCTTTTGGGCGGGCGGTCAATTCGCGCCGACGGCGGCGCAGGTCAGCATTAGTGGTCGCGTTTTCTCCGGCAAAGGCGCGGGAATAATCCGCCGCGTTCGGATCAGTTTAATGGACACTTCGACCGGCATCGAGCGCACGACGCAGACGAATCCGTTCGGCTTTTACCGGTTTGACGAACTCGAAATCGGGCGCGTC
>JAJAZE010000405.1 GCA_026785925.1 Pyrinomonadaceae bacterium | reverse complement strand
TCGCGGTATTCAATCGTCACTTGCGATTTCCCGTCGGGGCGCAGGTAATTTAATTCACCGCTGCGGCGGATTTCCGACAATTTGCGCGTCAAATTATGCGCCAACTGAATCGGCAGAGGCATCAGTTCGGCGGTTTCGTTACAGGCGAAACCGAACATCAAACCCTGGTCGCCCGCGCCGCCCGTATCAACGCCCTGCGCGATGTCGGGCGACTGCGTTCCAACCGCGTCCATCACGCTCAGAGTGTTGCAGTCGTAACCGTAACTTGCATCGTTATAACCGATGTCGTTGATCGTATCGCGGACGATTTGTTTGTAATTGACCCGTGCGTTCGTCGTGATTTCACCGGCGATCACGGCTAAACCGGTCGTCACCAATGTTTCACAGGCGACTCTGCCGTTCGGGTCCTGTTCTAAAATCGCGTCCAGAACCGCGTCCGAAATTTGATCGGCGATTTTATCGGGATGTCCTTCGGTTACGGATTCGGATGTAAATAAAAATTTTGCGTTACTCAATAGTTTGTAACTCCTTATATTTTGAAAATAAATTTAGGTTAAGATAACAAAAGTGCGAGTTTAACTTTTTTCCCAATAAAGGTCAAAAGTTGTGAAAATATGTTTCAAGGGGAAAATGATTTCATTACTCTGTTCGCGTCCGATAATAAAGATTATGTTGTGATTATAGTTGCTCTGAGAAAGTTAAAATCAGAACATTTAATCATTAAGATTTTTTTTTGTGATCTCAAATGCTTCTTTCAAAGCCCGCAGAACATCACTTTTTTTGTATTGCACGAACTTTGCAAATTGTATTTCGATGTTAAATTCTCCTTCCGACGAGGTATAACGGAAAATGTCGGATTCTATCTTTTTATTCTGCTTATTCTGCGCGGAATTTGTCTGAGCAACGGGTTCTTGATCTGTTCTTGAAACGGGACGAGCGGCGCGGCGAATCGCGTCCCGTTTCAAGTTTTGCCTGCCGATCTTATCAAGAAAAACGTGCATCGCCGTTTCATCAAATTGGCGGGCAATTTCAAGCAGTGTTGATTTAGCGGAAATCTGGGCGGCGGAGCATTTGGCGCGAATGGATTCGGGTAGGTTGGCGAGCGTCATTGATTCGGTAACGGTGGTACGGCTCTTACCGATTTTTTGCGCGATTTCCTCGTGCGTGTAGCCGAATCTCCCGCTCAGAAATGCCAATCCGTCTGCTTCCTCCCAAACGGTCAAATCCTTCCGCTGCAAGTTTTCGATCAGAGCGATCTCGGCGATGGTCTTCGCGTCAATGTCGAACTCAATGCACGGTACTTCGGACAATCCGGCGAGGTTGGCGGCACGCCAACGGCGTTCACCGGCGATAATCATCCAAGTTCCGTCGTCTTTCGGTTTGACCAAAAGCGGCTCTAAAACACCGTTTTGTTTGATTGAGTTGGTCAATTCAGTCAAGTCGCCGATTTCGGTGCGCGGCTGCTCCGGGTTCGGGACGATTTTATTGGTGGGAATGACTTTTCCGATCGAACGATGGGCGTGCGCCAACTCCTCGACATAGTGGGCATCGTGACGCATTTTAATGCCGTCCGGCAATCCTCTTTTAGACACGTTTGAGAACCTCCCTGCACAACTGCTCATATTCATTGGCGCCGGAAGATTTTGGGGCGTAGCTGAAAATCGTCTCTTTGTGCGCCGGCGACTCTTCCAAACGGACGCTGCGCGAAATCAAGGTTTTGAATGTTTTTTTGCCGAAAACCTGCCGGATATGCGCCTCGACATCTTTGGAGAGCGACGTGCGTTTATCGAAGAGAGTCACCAGCACACCGAGTATTTCCAATTCCGGGTTCGGACGAGAGCGCACTTTTTCGATGGTTTCCAGAAGATCGTCGGTTCCCTCCAAAGCAAAATAGGAAGATTGAATCGGGATCAAAACGTGTGTGGCGGCAACCAGCGCGTTGACGGTAATCAAGCCGAGCGTCGGCGGCGTATCGATAAAAATCAAATCGTAATCGGAACGAATTTGTTCGATGCGGTCGCGCAGACGAAAAATCGCGTCAAAATCCCCGACTAATTTCGCTTCCAATTTTGCCAGACTAATTTTAGAAGGGACGAGATGCAATTTTTCGAGTTTCGTCGGATATGTGAATTTCTCCCAAGGTTCCTGAAGTTCCGTAAATAGCTCAAAGGCACTGCCGTTGACGGTTTGCGGTTCGATAAATGAGATCGAACTGTTGCCCTGCGGGTCTAGATCAATTAACAAAACCCTTTTGCCTTTCAGAGCGCAGGCGGCGGATAAATTAATGGCGGTAGTGGTTTTACCCACGCCACCCTTTTGGTTGGCAATGACGATAATCATTCTGATTTAAGAAGCTGAAAAGTAAAAAGCGAAAATAATAATAATAACAAAAAAGCAAAAATTAAACTCAGCCGATGAGATCAGGCCAGTCTTCGGCAGATGAAACGGATTGGTCGGCGAATCCGCTGGTGGACGCGGCGGTCGTCGAAGCCGAGATGTCGAGAACTTTCTGTTCGACAAAAACAGCGGAATCCATTCGCAGAGCGAGGGCGATGGCATCGGACGGACGCGCGTCGAGCGTCATTTTCGCGCCCTTTTCATCGAGCAGTTCGATGGCGGCGAAAAAAGTATTATCGCGCAGATCGGTAATCGTCACACGGGCGACACGGTAGCCGGACTGGACAATAAAATTTCGCAGAAGGTCGTGCGTCATCGGTCTCTGCGGAACGATTTTTTCGATTTCCAGAGCAATGGCGTTCGCTTCATATGCACCGACCCAGATCGGCAGGATCGTGTCCGAGTCAACGCCTTTTAACACGACAATCGGCGTGTTGGTGTTCGGGTCCATAATCAACGCGCCGATTTTCACTTCAACTAACATAAACTTGATTGATAAATTAACCGATTAAAATATTTCAAACACTACTGCTAATTTAGCAGATTTTACCATATAAAGTATTGACTTTCGATTCGAGAATTTGCACTTTGACGATTTTTCCGCACATCTCCGCCGAACCGTTAAAATTAACGACCATCTGACAAGTCGAATGACCGGATAGCTGCGCCGGGTGTTTGTCCGAAACTTTTTCCGCCAGCACTTCGACGGTGCGACCGATATAGCTCTGAAAAACTTTTTGCTGTTGAACCCTGATAAGTTTTTCCAATTCGAGAAAGCGGGCGGTCTTCTCCTGCGCCGGCACGTCGTCGGACATCGCAAAAGCGGGCGTTCCCGGTCGCGGAGAATATTTGAAAATATAAGCACTGCTGAACTTACATTGTTCGGTTAGGTTTAAGGTCGCCTGAAAATCTGCATCGGTTTCGCCCGGAAAGCCGACGATAATATCGGTGGTTAGTGAAATGCGGCGCGGCGAAGCTTGAATTTTAGCAATCCGTTCCAGATAATTCTCGATGGTATGACCGCGCCGCATCAACTTCAAAATCCGATTGCTGCCCGACTGCACCGGCAGATGCACCCAGTTGCAGAGATTGACGTTTTCGTTGAGGGCTTCGACAATATCCGGGTGAAAATCTCTCGGAAACGAGGTGGTAAATTTAACGCGCTCGATGCCGGTGGCGGCGACGGCGCGCAAAAGCCTGGAGAATTGGGTGGCACCGCGAAACGGTTCCAAGCCCGCGTCAGTCGGAGGGCGATAGCTGTTGACGTTTTGACCGATCAGATGAACTTCTCTGATGCCTTCGCTCCGCAGATGTCGGATGTGGCGGACGATTTCGGAAGCGGACAGACTTTTTTCCCGACCGCGCGAAAAAGGCACGATGCAGTAGGTGCAAAATTTATTACAGCCTTCGATAATCGGCACAAAAGCGATGTATGGCGAATTTCTCTGAGCGGCGGCGACCGACCATTCGTAAGATTCTTCGCGCTCGCCCAGATCGGTGTAGAAACTTTGCCCGTCAAGAACTTCGGCGACGGCGACGGCGACACGCCCGACGGCTTTGGTGCCGAGAACGAAATCAATCGCCGGGCTTTTGCTGAAGAGCGTTTCGCCTTCAAGCTGGGCGACGCAGCCGAGAATGCCGAGCATTGGTTTGGCAGCCCGGCGGTCTGCCGCCGATTTGCGGATTTGCCCGATGCGTGTAAAAAGTTTATGCTCGGCTTTCTCACGGACCGAACAGGTATTTAGTAAAACCACATCGGCGAGAGTTTCGTCAGAGGTGATTTCGTAACCGTCCGCCGACATCTGAGTGGCGACGCGCTCGGAATCCGAGACGTTCATTTGACAGCCGAAAGTTTCGAGATAAACTTTTTTCATATATTTCAGATACCTTGTATGATCTGTAGTAAAGTTTCCAACGCTTCGGAAAATCGCCGAAAGAGAAATAATAATTATTAAAAAATTAGAAAAAAAGATGAATATCAACTTTAAGCCAAAAGATTTCGTCCATCTGCACGTTCATTCCGATTATAGCCTTTTGCAGAGCGCAATCCAACTCAAACCGCTCGCCAAACGCCTCCGGGAGATGGATATGAAAGCCTGCGCGATCACCGATTTCGGCAATTTGTTCGGCGCGATTTCCTTTTATAATACGATGCAAGCCGCCGGCATTCATCCGATTATCGGTTACGAAGCGCATCTCACCTTCGGCAGCCGCCACGACCGCGAAGCCCGGCTCGGCGCGGGCGAGCGACCGTTTTACAATCTGGTTTTGCTGGCGCAAAATCTGGAGGGTTATTACAATTTAACGCACCTGGCATCGAAAGCCTACACCGAAGGTTTGTATCACCGACCGCGCATTGATCTGGAAATTTTAGCCGAGCGGAGCGGCGGTCTGATCGCTCTCTCGAGCGGCGGCAGCGGTCCGCTCGGTCATTTCCTGCAACAGGGCGACACGGAAAAAGCCCGCGCCAACGCGCACCTGCTGAACGAAATTTTCGGAGCCGGAAATTTCTATATTGAAATACAGGATCACGATCTGCCGTCTGAAAAAAAAATCCGCCGTGATCTGATCGAGCTTTCGGTCAAGACGGGGATACCGCTGGTGGTCGGCAACGAATCGCATTATTTAATGCCGGAAGACGCTCTGGCGCACGAAATTTTAATGTGTATCGGCGAGGGTAAAACCATCAACGACGGTCTGCGAACCGTGATGGGCAGTCCGAACTTTCATCTGCGGGCGGCGGAAGAGATGTGGCAACTCTTCGGCGGCGAACTGCCGGAAGCACTGGAAAACACGGTCAAAATCGCCGAACGGTGTCACGTCGAGTTTCCGAAGGGTGACAATTTGACGATTCCGAGTTACCCGATTCCGTCCGAATCCGAATGCCTGTCGGCGGACGATTACTTTGAGAAAGTCGTGATGGACGGTTTCGAGATGCGCCGCCGCCGGGTCTGGGAGCCGATGCGCGTCGGCGGGAAATTAAAATACGCGCTCGATGCGTATCAAAAGCGCATCGAGCGCGAAATCTCGACGATCAAAAAGATGAAATTCCCCGCCTATTTTCTGATCGTTTGGGATTTTATCAAATACGCCCGCGAGCAAGCCATCCCGGTCGGTCCGGGACGCGGTTCGGCAGCCGGTTCGCTGGTCGCCTACTGTCTGGAGATAACGGATATCGACCCGATTGAATACGATTTGTTATTTGAGAGATTCCTCAACCCGGAAAGGGTTTCGATGCCGGACATTGATATTGATTTCTGTGTTCGCGGACGCGCCGCCGTCATCAATCACGTGACCGAATTTTACGGGCGCGACTCGGTCTGCCAGATCATCACTTTCGGAACGCTCGCCTCGAAAGCGGCGATCAAAGATGTCGGAAGAGCTTTAAATATGCCCTACGGCGAAGTTGAGAAAGTCGCCAAACTATTGCCGCCGCCGGTGCGCGGGCGCAACATCAGCATTTCGCAGGCTCTCGAACAAGTCGCCGATTTAAGAGGGGCAATGGAGACCAATCCCGAAGTCAAGAAGCTGGTTGACCTCGCCCGCCGTCTGGAGGGCTGCGCCCGACACTCGTCGGTTCACGCGGCGGGCGTGGTGATTTCGCCCAAACCGCTGCACGAGCTGGTCCCGGTTTCGCTCTCCGGTAAAAACGAATTGACCAGCCAGTATACGATGAACGATCTGGAAAAGGTCGGGATGCTTAAGATGGATTTTCTCGCTTTAACGACCTTAACCATCATAAGCGACTGTTTAAAAAGCCTTAAGCAAAAAACCGGTGAAGTGATTGATTGGAGCGGTGTTGAACTGGACGATGCCAAAACGATGGGATTGTTCGCGGACGGGCGGACGGAGGCGATTTTTCAGTTTGAATCTTCCGGGATGCAGGAGATCTGCCGCCGCTTAAAACCCAAGGGCTTGGAAGATTTGGCGGCTTTAAACGCTCTCTATCGTCCGGGACCGCTCGACGGCGGAATGGTTGACGATTTCATTCTGCGGCATCGCGGAGAAAAGAAAGTTCAGTATATCGTGCCGCAGATGAAAGAGATTCTGCACAACACCTACGGAATTCTGGTCTACCAAGAGCAGATTATGGAACTCGCCCGGCAGCTCGGCGGCTACAGTCTCGGCGAAGCGGACTTGATGCGGCGGGCGATGGGCAAAAAGAAGCGCGAGGAGATGGCGGTTCACGAAGAGAAGTTTATCGGCGGGGCGGTCTCCAAAGGAATCAAACGGGAGAAAGCCGCCGAAATTTTCAAACTGATGGCGCAGTTCGCCGATTACGGTTTTAACCGCAGTCACAGCGTGGCATATGCTTATTTAGCGTTTCAAACCGCCTATCTTAAGGCGCATTATCCCGCATATTTTTATGCGGCTGTTTTATCGAACGAAGCCGACGACACGGCGAAGGTCTACAAATACTCGAACGAGCTGCGGAGTCTGGGGCTGAAATTTCTGCCGCCCGACATCAATGAGAGCGATGCGGATTTCACGCCCTTGGAAAATGCCGTCAGATTCGGATTGAGTGCCATTAAAGGCATCGGGGCGGCGAGTGTGCAGGCGATTATCGAAGCGCGCGGAGCGGGAAAGTTCGTTTCCCTGTCCGATTTTGCGGTGCGCGTCAGTCAGGGCGCGATTGGTAAGCGCGGGCTGGAGAGTCTGATTACCGCCGGGGCGTTCGATTCGATGCTGCCGAACGATTCGACGCTTCATCTCTGGCGGGCGCGGCTTTTTGCGGGCATCAACGGAGCTTTGGCAAACGGGCAGAAAATTTGGAATGACAAAATAAAGGGGCAGACCGGACTTTTCGGCGGCGCAGCCGACAAACATTCAATGCTCGAAGCCGAATTGCCGATGGTCGCTCCCTGGTCGCCCGTCGAATTGGCGAATCTGGAAAAAGCGGCGGTCGGTTTTTTTCTCTCCAATCACCCGATGGACGATTACCGAAAGATTCTCGCGGATTTGAAAATTATCAACGTCGCCGACTTTGAAGAAATCAAACCGGGCGACCGTCTGACGCTCGCCGGCATCGCCGCTAATCTGCAAGTTAAATACAGTAAAAAAGGCAATCGTTTTTGTATATTTAAACTCGAAGATCAGTCAACCGGTGTCAAATGTCTGGTTTGGGCGGAAGCCTATACTAAATACACCGAAATTCTTAAAGACGGTGAGCTTTTGATTGTGGACGGTAAAGTCGAATCAACCGAAGGACAGGAAATAACGCTCATTTTAGAAGAGGTGAGAAAACTCGCCGACGCGGTTCCTCTAAAAGCCAGACACGTTTTAATCAATGTCTGTAAAACTAATTTCAATGAAAGATACATGGAGGATTTGGTGACGCTGCTCAACAAAAACAGGGGCGGCTGCGAAGTGGAATTTAATTTCCGCACCGCCGACAACATCGAAATCAAGATCAATTCGGCGGCACTGCGGATTCAAGGCACGAGCCGTCTGGAAACCGATCTGCGGGCGCAGGGCTGCCGGGTCGAGTGGCTTCTCTGATTCGACTGCATTTAAAAAAACCGACTTTCACAGTTTGCAGATACAGTGAGCGGCAAATTGTCAACAGCCGCCCGGGAGACAGATAATCCATCGAACGGCAGACGAAATTTAGAACCGGAGAATTAAGCCTGATGAACGAATCGAAAAATGCCCTGCTTCGAGTGCAAACCGCGAGACATCCCGAAAGACCCTACACTTTGGATTTGCTCTCGACGATTTTTACGAATTTTATGGAACTGCACGGCGACCGCCGTTACGCCGACGATGCCGCTCTGATCGGCGGTTTCGCTAATTTAGACGACGTGGAAGTATCGGTCATCGGGCAGCAGAAAGGGCGCGATACCAACCAGCGGCGTTTTCGCAACTTTGCGATGCCGAAGCCGGAAGGTTATCGGAAAGCTCTGCGGTTGATGAAACTGGCTGAAAAATTTCAGCGTCCGATCATCACCTTTATTGACACGCCCGGTGCGTATCCGGGAATTGATGCCGAAGAACGCGGGCAAGCCGAGGCGATTGCCTTTAATTTGCGGGAGATGACAAATCTGAATGTGCCGCTGATCGTCGTCGTTCTGGGTGAAGGCGGTTCGGGCGGAGCTTTGGCAATCGGCATCGGCGACCGCGTGATAATGTTGGAAAATGCGGTCTATTCGGTGATTTCACCCGAAGGCTGCGCGGCGATTCTCTGGAAGGATGCGGCGCAGTCGCATCTGGCGGCGGACAATCTGCGTCTGACCGCTCACGACTTATTAAACTTCGGCTTGATTGATGAGATTATCGCCGAACCCGCCGAATGGCGGATGCCCGCCGCCGCCTTCGGCTCGAAAAGTCAGGCTGCATTTGAGGCGACGGCGGCGAACCTGAAGCGGGCTTTGTCGGAAAGTTTGCAGGCAATCGCCGAATTAAGCGATGAGGAGCGGCAGCGGCAGCGATACCGGAAGTTTAGAAAGATGGGCGCGTGGACGTAGAAACAGCAAAGCCGTCGTGAGAGAAAAGGCGGGGGGGGGGTTTTAACGCAAAAAAACCCCCCCCGCCCGGTTTTTAAAAAAGGGGGGGGGTTTTGGGTTTATAAAAGGAATTTTTATGGGGGGGGGGGGGGGGGGGGCGGCCC
>JAJAZE010000404.1 GCA_026785925.1 Pyrinomonadaceae bacterium | reverse complement strand
TTGATTTCCATATTCGTTATAGAAAAAATATCTCGGCTGTCCGGTTTCAACGTCGTAACGCGGGGCGTAATTTTGCAGTAAAAATTTGGTTTTTTCCTCATCGCCGCCGATGCGGAAATCGGCAACGCCCAATTCCGGTTCGGGGCGCGAAATTTGCGCCGCCGCCGGAATGCCGAACGCCGTTATCAAAACAAACGCCGCGATCAAAAAGGTGGATTTTAAGCTGTTGTATTTCATAAATAAAACTTCAGAGTTTAGCTGATTGCGCCGTTAGTATTTTAAATCTTAATTTTGATAATCAAACTTCCGTCTTCGTTCAGAGTCCAAACTTTAGTTTGCTTTCCGCCGCGCTTCGCTGGCGGAAACACACGCTCAAGCGTGGACTCTGAACACTTGCCGGCAATTCAAAAACTTAAATTACAAAGCACTAGACTCTCGATTATCATAACAAGATTTAAAAACTTAAATCAATAAGTTTCACCGGCTGATAAAATTTTATAGTGCGCGTGGCATCGGTTTTGCAACTGTCCGAAAATTCAAAGTGATGGAAAAAGAATCGGGAAATAAAATTGCGAACGGCTGGTGGCTGGCGACGGCTTTGGGAATCGGCGCGGTCGCCGCTTACGCGGCTATCAAGAAGTCGCGTCCCGTATTCGATTTTCAAAACAAAGTCGTTTTAATTACGGGCGGTTCGCGCGGATTGGGTTTAGTTTTGGCTCGCGGACTTGCCGAAAAGGGTGCGCGAATCGCCATTGTTGCGCGAAATGCGGAAGAACTGGAACGCGCCGCAGCCGACCTAAAACAGCGCGGCGCGGAAGTTTTTCAAACGGTCTGCGATGTCCGAAATCAGTCCGAAGTCAATCGAGCCGTCGAAGCGGTTTGCAATCATTACGGACAAATTGACGTGCTGATTAATAACGCCGGTGTCATTCAGGTCGGCGCGTTGGAAAATCAAACGCAGGCGGATTTTGAAGACGCGATGGCGGTGCATTTCTGGGGCGCGTTTTATATGATGCAAGCCGTTCTGCCGGAAATGCGGATGCGCGGCGCGGGCAGAATCGTCAACATTTCGTCAATCGGCGGCAAAATGGCGGTTCCGCACCTTGCGCCGTATTGCGCGAGTAAATTCGCGCTCGTCGGTTTATCGAACGCGATGCGCGTCGAATTGGCGAAAGACGATATTTATGTGACGACGGTTTGCCCCGGCTTGATGCGAACGGGCAGTCACGTCAACGCGGTTTTTAAAGGTCAGCACAAAAAGGAATTCGCGTGGTTTAGTATCGGAAATGCCTTGCCCGTCTCGTCAATCGGCGCAGAGCGGGCGGCGGCGCAAATCATCGAAGCGGCGGAGCGCGGCGACGCGGAATTGATAATTTCCGTCCAGGCTAAATTAGCGGCGAAAGCCAACGCGCTGCTGCCGGAATTAACGGCGGAAATCTCCGGCTTGGTCAATCAAATTCTGCCCGAAGCAGGCGGCATCGGAGAAAACCACGCGCTCGGAGCGGACAGCGCATCATTTATCTCGCCGTCAGTTCTAACGGCTTTGGCGGACAAGGAAATTTACCGGAACAACGAACTAAAAACATTATGAATAGTTACCTAAAACAAACCAGGGAAGGAAGCAATATGGAACACAAACAAGAAAAATCATTGACGGATATTTTGACGAATATGAATACCAACGTCAGTTCGACCGAGCGGATCGTTTCGGGCGTGGCGGGCGGCGCACTGATCGCTTACGGCGTAAAACAGGGCGGCACAGTCGGCGTTCTGCTGTCAATTCTCGGCGGCGGGCTGACTCTGCGCGGCGCGACCGGGCATTGCCAGGTTTATGACGCGATGAACATCAATACCGCCGACGCGCAAAAGCAAAAGCGCGGCGCGGATGAAAAAAGCGGCACATTCACCAACGGTTTGCTGGCGAGTAAAATACACGTCAAGAAAAGCGTTACGATTGACAAATCACCGGCGGAGCTTTATCAATTCTGGCGCAATTTTGAAAACCTGCCGAAGTTTATGACGCATCTCGAATCGGTGACGGTGACGGGCGAAAAAACTTCGTTCTGGAAGGCGAAAGCACCTTTGGGAACAACGGTCGAATGGAATGCAGAAATCACGAGCGACAAGGAAAACGAGCGCATCGGTTGGAAATCGGTCGAAGGCTCGGACATTCCGAATACGGGCGTGGTCGAATTCAAACCGACTTCGACGCGCGGCACTGAAGTCCGCGTCGTTTTAGTCTACGAATCGCCCGCCGGAAAACTCGGCGCAATGGTCGCCAAACTTTTCGGTGAAGAACCGAGCCAGCAAGTGTACGGCGATTTGTATCGTTTCAAAAGTATGATGGAATCCGGCGAAGTCATCACCGTCGAGGGTCAATCTTCGGGACGCGAGCCGATGACGAAAACAGCAGCAGCATAAATATAGATGGCAGACGGCAGAGGCAGAAGGCAGTTTGGAATTCGATAATTAGAGATTGAATTTTCAAATTACCTGCTTCCTGCTCCTGCTGTTTGCCGACTAAGAACAAGGGAGATTATAAAAATATGAAAGCAGTATGTTGGATGGGAAAAGGCGATGTGCAGGTGCTGAATGTGCCTGACCCGAAAATTTTAAACGAGCGCGACGCGATTATCAAAATCACGCGGACGGCGATTTGCGGCTCGGATTTGCATCTTTTCAACGGATATATTCCTTCGATGCAGTCGGGCGATATTCTCGGACACGAATTTATGGGCGAAGTCGTCGAAACCGGCAGCGCGGTTTCTAACTTGAAAAAGGGCGATAAAGTGGTCGTGCCGTTCACGATTGCGTGCGGCAGTTGTTTTTTCTGCCAGCACGAAATGTTTTCGGTCTGCGATAACTCGAACCCGAAACCCGAAGGACAGGAAACGCTTTACGGTTACGCCGGTTCGGGGCTG
>JAJAZE010000403.1 GCA_026785925.1 Pyrinomonadaceae bacterium | reverse complement strand
TGATTTTTGCGCTCAAGCCGTCGCGTGAAATTCTGTATCGAAGAATTAACGAACGCGCCGCGCGGCATTACGAAAAAGGCTTGGTCGAGGAAGTAAAACTTTTGCGCGAGCGCGGATTAAAAGACGACACGAACGCGCTCGGCGCACACGGTTATCGGCGCGTCGGCGAATTTCTGCGCGGCGAACGCTCGCTGGAAAGCGCGATTGAGCAGACGAAGCAGGACGTGCGGAACTACGCCAAACGGCAAATGTCGTGGTTTCGGCGCGAAGACGGCGTGATTTGGCTCGAAGGTTTTGGCGATGAGCCGGAAACGCAGGCTAAATTGTGGAAAATGATTGATTCCGAATAACTTGTGAAAGATTTCTTGAAAGAGCGGACGATTTTGTTATAAACTCAGATTTGTTACATCACAGCTAAAAGAACGAAGGAATGTTATGGAAAAAACTGTCGCCCAAAACATACAGGATGCGTTTCTAAATACGGCGCGCCGCGAAAGATTCAACATCGTCATTCACTTGATGCACGGCGCAACGCTGGCGGGCAGAATCAAAAGTTTTGACAAATTTTCGGTAATGCTCGATGTCGGCGGGCAGGATGTTTTGATTTTCAAACATTCCATTTCCACTATTTCACAAGAAAAGCGAAGACCTGTTTCGGAATAATCATTTTGCGCGGAAAATTTATTACTTTTGAAGGAATTGACGGCAGCGGCAAGTCAACGCAGATGCGAATGCTGGCGAGCGAATTGCGCTTTCGCGGTCTGAATGTGCTGGCGACGATGGAGCCGGGCGGAACGCCTCTGGGCAGACGACTGCGGGAAGCGTTTCTGGAAACCGAAGAAAACGTCGCGCCGCTCGCCGAGCTTTTATTGTTTGCCGCCGACCGCGCCCAGCACGTTAATTTTCTAGTTCAACCGGCACTCGCCGAAGGCAAAATCGTTATTTCCGACCGCTACGCCGATGCGACTTTCGCTTACCAGGGCGCGGGACGCGGATTTTCCGAGTCCGTCGTTAACCAAGTAATCGAACTCGCCACGAGCGGACTGAAACCCGATTTAACTTTATTTTTTGATTTGCCTATCGAAAAAGCCTTAACGCGCACCGCCAACCGCAGCGACGCGGGCGAACAGAAAAATCGAATGGACAAGGAACCCGCTTTTTTCTATGAGCGGGTTCGCGCCGCTTATTTGAAAATCGCCAAAGAAGAACCGGAACGCTTTCGCATTATTGATGCCGACGGTTCGACCGACGAAGTGAAGGCTTTGGTTCTAAAAATCGTTTTGGAATTCTTAGAAACTGTTTGAAAACTCAGGAAATCAATTGACCAGCGAGTGCCATTGTAAATTATCAATTATTAATTGTTCATTGCTTTGGGCGGAAAGACTATCCAATAAACGGTTATCTCTGTTCATCAATTAATAGTTGACAATGAACAATGAACAATTATTCGCCTCAGTCAATCGGGTTTCGAGTTTCCAAACAGCTTCTTAGAAAACTGAAAATAAAGAAAAGATAAACGGAGAATGGGAAATGGAAAATCATAAGAAAAAAATTGCCTAAGAATCTGATTTTGAACTTTGCAGCGAACTCTTCATTTTCCATTTTCCATTTTCTAAGAAGCTGTTTATGTTTGACCAACTCATCGGCAACAATCACATTACAACCGTTTTGCGCCGCTGGTTGGCAAAAAAACGTGTGCCGCGTTCGCTGCTTTTCGCAGGCGCAGACGGCGTTGGTAAAAAGCAGTTTGCGCTGGAGTTGGCAAAATCGTTCGTCTGCCGAAATCCGAACAGCGCGGAAGCGTGTGATGTCTGCGTCAACTGTCGCCGCGCCGATAAATTCGCTTATCCGAAATCAGACGACCGCGACGCTTACAAAAAAGTTATTTTCACCGAACATCCCGACATCGGTTTTGTCATTCCGTATAACAAAAACATTTTGGTGGACGCGATTCGGGAACTCGAACGGGAAGCGAATTTCCGTCCATACGAAGCGCAGGCGCGATTTTTTATTATTGACGATGCGGATAAAATGAACGATTCGGCATCGAACGCGCTGCTCAAAACTCTCGAAGAGCCGCCTGCAACATCGCATATTTTTCTCATTTCCGCGCGTCCCGACGCGCTGCTGCCGACGATTCGTTCGCGCTGCCAAACCGTGCGCTTTGCGCCGATTCAAACGACGGAGATTGAAAATTATCTGCTGCAAACAAAAGATTTTACTCCTGACGATGCCAAATTGCTGGCGAAATTAGCCGACGGTAAATTAGGAAACGTCCAAAAAACCGATGTGGGAAAATTTCGCGTCAATCGCGCTTCGATGCTGAAAGTTCTGGAAAGCATTTTGATCAAAAAAGATCGCGCCGAACTGCTTCGGATCGGCGAAGAAATGAATGACGCAAAAAACAAGGACGACTTTGAGATGCGCCTGAACATTTTGCAAACGCTGATTCACGACGTTTGGGTGATGCGAAACGCGGCGGACGCAAAGATTTTGGTGAATATTGATTTAATGAATGACTTGAAGAAATTTGCCGAACGCGGCGAGAGCAAAAAACTTTCCGCGTGGCTTTCGGAAATCGAACTGCTGCGCGAACAACTCGCCGTCAATCTCAATCGCAAAATCGCCACTGATGCACTGTTTATGCAGATGGCGAACGGCTGAAAAATTTTTACATTTCTATCAGTTCTGTTTTATAATTTGACTCATAATTTTAGAAGGAGCGATGAACGATGCGAAAAAAACTTTTCTTTACTTTAATGACAGTCTTGAGTTTCGGTTTGTTAAATGTTGCGGCGCAGGAAACACCAAAGCCGCCGATAAAACTAATTTCGGGCGGTGTCTTAAACGGCAAAGCGACGACTTTGACGAAACCGGCGTATCCGGCGGCGGCGCGAGCCATTAATGCCAGCGGCGCGGTCAATGTGCAAGTGACGATTGACGAGAACGGCGATGTGATTTCAGCCAGCGCGGTTTCGGGTCATCCGCTGCTTCGGAAAGCGTCGGAGCAAGCGGCACTCACGTCAAAATTCGCGCCCACCACCTTACAGGGTCAGCCGGTCAAAGTTACCGGCGTAATCGTCTATAACTTTGTCTTGCCGATGACGGTCACTCAAATCGGCTACGAACTCGCGCTGGCGGAAACATCGCAATCTCTGAGCAAAGCGAAACTTGATTCGATCCGCGGAACATTTTCGCCGAGTTGGGCAGAAGAAATCGAAGCTCTGACAACTTTGGACTCGCGTTTGACGACCCAAGTCGTGAAAGAAAAAAGCGTCCAAATATCTGCGCCGACTAACGCCGAAGCCGTCAAGTTAAATCCGCCGAATGGAATTTATCAGGGAAGCAACGGCGGCATCGCCACCAGAATCGGTAGTGTCGGAATGTCGGCGACAGAAAAATATGTGCTTGATAACGAATCGGTCGCTATTATTAGAGAATTGCAGTTGAAACTGGAAAGTCGTCTGAGCAGCAAAGACAATGTTCTCTGGTCTTTCAGATTGGGAAAAATCCTTGGGAAACTAAAAGCTGAAGTTGATAGCGATGAAAAGACGCGGGCGAACCTCGCGGAATTAAACCAACTCGGCGCAGTGATGCCGTCCGGCATTTCCGAATCGGCGACAGCCGGAATCAAGGAACTTACCGAATCCGGCGAACAAATGGCGGCGGACGGCGCACGACGAGAAAAGATTTTACAGTTGATTGAAAGTCTTCAAAATTCAAAGATTTATTGATGGCGGAAGTGGAAGATAAATTGCCGGAAAAAATTAAATCTTCCGTCATTCAAAGGACTTTGGCAGGCGCGGGAATTCTAACCGTCGGCGCGGGCGCGTTCGTCGTCGGCTATTTTAATCCGACGACCGCCGGATTTTTTCCCGTTTGTCCGCTTTACGCTCTGACCGGCATTCATTGTCCGGGCTGCGGTTTGACGCGCGGTTTTCACGCGCTTTTTCAGGGCGACGTTGTTTCCGCGCTGCATTTTAACGCGCTGCTGCCGATTTACGCTTTTGGATTGGGCTTTTTATTGGTCTCGATGTTGCTGCTGGTCGTTCGAGGTCGCGGGCTTTCGTGGCGATTTTTTCCGCCCGCATCGCTTTACGGATTTTTGTTAGTGGCAGCGGCGTTTTTTGTTTTGAGAAATCTGCCGTTTTATCCTTTTACGCTGCTCGCGCCGTGAAACTTTTTTAGCCACGAATTATACGGATTATCACGAATTGAAAATATAAAATAATTCGTGAAATTTCGTGAAATTCGTGGCTAAAATTCTTTATAAAATCTGCACAAACTTTTTTTCTTCAACGAAAGGTTTAGCGTTTGCGCCTTCCTTCCGTAAAATCTCGACTTCTTTAACAAATTCTTCGACAATATCCACGCCGGAAACTTTTCGCATCGGCACGCCGTCTTTGAAAATCATTCCGACGTTTCTGCCGAAAGTGATTCCCAATTGCGAATCGTGCGCTTCGCCGGGACCGTTGACGGCGCAGCCCATAATCGAAAGATGCAGGGGTTCTTCGATGTGCGCCAAACGACGTTCGACTTCGGTGACGATTTCGACGAAATTATCAATATCGAGTCTGCCGCAAGTCGGACACGCGACCACCGTCACGCCGCGTTTTCTGAGTTCCAAAGATTTCAAGATTTCCCAGCCGACGCGCACTTCTTCGTGCGGTTCCGCCGCTAAAGAGACGCGCAAAGTGTCGCCGATGCCATCAAACAGTAAAATTCCTAAACCCATCGCCGATTTTATCGTGCCGCCGAACGCCGTTCCCGCTTCGGTCACGCCGATGTGAAACGGATAATCAACTTTGGTTGACATCAAACGGTAAGCCGCGACGGTGCGCTGAACATCCGACGCTTTCAGGGAAATAATAATGTCGGAGAAACCCAAATCTTCTAGAATCCGAACGTGGCGCATTCCCGATTCGACAATCGCTTCGGGCGTTGCCGTGCCGTATTTTTGCAGCAAATCTTTTTCCAAAGAACCGCCGTTGACACCGATTCTAATCGGAATTTTTCGCGCTTCGGTGGCGCGGACAACTTCCCTGATGCGGTCGAGCGAACCGATATTGCCCGGATTGAGCCGCAGTTTATCAATGCCCGCGTCGAGTGCCATTAACGCCAGTTTGTAATGAAAATGAATGTCGGCGACGAGCGGAACGGCGGTTCTTTTTCTGATTTCCTTGAGCGCGATTGCCGCGTCTTTATCGGGAACGGCGATGCGGACGATTTCACAACCGGCGGCAACCATTTCCTCGATTTGCTTGACCGTTCCGTCAACGTCGGTCGTATCCGTTTTCGTCATTGACTGAACGGCAACCGGCGCGTCGCCGCCAATCCGCACTTTCCCGACCATCACCGATTTTGTTTTTCTTCTCATTTTTTAAACTCCGGGAAGTCCGGGAAGTTTAGGAAGTTAAAATTCAAAATTACTTCCTGGACTTCCCGGACTTCCCCAGACTAAACTTATTTCCCAAAAAGGCGCGAAATATCAAAGAATATCGTCGTCACCATCAACAGTAAAATGACGGCAAGCCCGACGAGTTGAATTTTTTCCTTGATCGCCATCGAAAGCGTCAAACCGAATAAACCGAGAAATCCTTCGATGCCTAAAACAACAATTTGTCCGCCGTCGAGCATTGGAATCGGCAGTAGATTAAATACGCCGAGATTCAAACTAATCAGCGCGAGAATCGAAATCAATCCGACGAAACCCTGCTCGCGGACGACTTGCGAAATTATCTGCACAATGCCAATCGGTCCGGCTAAACCGGCATCTTTGACCGAACGCTCGCCAGCGAAAAGCTGTCCGAATACTTTGCCGGTCAAACGGACGATTTCGAGATTTGAATTGACGGCGAAGCTCGCGGCTTGCGACGCGGTTGCCGGGTCTCTGGTTTGCGATTTCTCAGCCGCAAAGCCGACACCGATGCGAAAGCCCTGAGCGGTTTCGACCGCGTTGATGTCAACGGTTTTGCGCTCGCCGCCGCGC
>JAJAZE010000402.1 GCA_026785925.1 Pyrinomonadaceae bacterium | reverse complement strand
GAAACGCTTAATTATTTTGCTGAAAGCGGCGAATACTTTCGCGGTATCGTGTCCCGCGAAATCGAAAAAATTCTGCTCAACCAAAATGTAGAGATAATCGAGGCGACGCACGAAAACTTTTTGGACGGGTTTGAACTTTATCGAAATCGCCTCGATAAAGGCTACAGTTTGACCGACTGTATTTCGATGAATGCGGTGCGGAGGCGCGACATCAGCGAAGTTTTAACTCACGATCATCATTTTGAACAAGAAGGCTTTCGTCCGATGCTTTAGCTTTCCGATTTTTAAAACTGCCAAAAATCAAAATTCGTTGTATCATTCCAAACACGGAGAAAATTAATGACCGGATTGATGACAATTTTTCTGGTAATCGGCGCGATTGGTTTAGTGTTTCTGCTCATCTCGCTAATCGTCGGTGATGTATTTGAAGCATTGGGCTTTGATTTCGGTTTGGACGCGAGCCAAGATTTCGGCGTTTTCGACAGCCGCGTGATTGCCGTTTTTCTGACGGCGTTCGGCGGTTTCGGCGCAATCGGCACGACGCTCGGTTACGGCGCGTTCGGCGGTTCGCTGTTCGGGTTGCTCGGCGGCGCGGCGTTCGGCGCGATTGTTTTTTATTTCGGAAAACTGCTTTACAACCAGCAATCTTCGAGTTCGGTCAGCGCGGAAAACCTAGTCGGGCGGACGGCGCAGGTCGTCGTCGGCATTAAACCCGACGGTCTCGGACAAATTTCCTGCCGTATTGGTGAAGAACGAGTTGAGAAACTCGCCCGCACGACAAGCGGCGAAGAAATCAAAGCCGGTCAACTCGTCCGCATCGAATCAATCGGCAGCGATTCGGTGATTGTCAGCGTGGACGACGGCGAAACAGGTTCACTTTTTTCCGCAAAAACTTGAATGTCAAGAAGCGTAGTTAATTAAAGGTCGGCAAAAAATTTAACAGGATGGACAGGATGAACAGGATAAATCAAAAGCTATTTGATGATTTTATTTTGTTCAGTTTTTTATCCTGTTCATCCTGTCCATCCTGTTAAATTTCCTTTCCGCCAATATGAATAATTTATAGATGAGGTGAAAAAATGTTTGAATCTTCTTTTCTGTTAATCGTCGGTGTCGTCGTCGGTATCGTCGTGGCTTTGCTCGTCGCGCTAATGCTTTTGAGCAAAAATTATATTAAAGTTTCGCCGAATCAGGCGGCGGTTATTTCCGGTCGAACCAGGCGTTTGGGCGACGGCACGACGGTCGGTTATCGGCAGGTTCGCGGCGGCGCGACGCTCGTTGTACCGTTTCTCGAAAAGGTCGAATATCTGGATTTGAACGTGATAACCGTGCCGCTCGCCACGTCTCGCGCTTACACTTCGCAAGGCGTTCCCGTTTCCGTCAAAGCCGTCGCCAACGTCAAAATCAAAGGCGATGATGAGAGTTTGCGGGCGGCGGCGGAGAGATTTTTGGGAATGCCGCAGGAGCAGTTTCACGGATTGATTTTTCAAACTTTGGAAGGTCATCTGCGGGCGATTCTCGGAACTTTAACAGTAGAAGAAATCAATAATGACCGGCAGAGTTTCGCGCAGAAATTGACTTCGGAAGCGGCGGGCGATTTGGAAAAAATGGGCATCGGGCTGGACGCGCTGACGATTCAGGAAATCTCCGACGACGAAGGTTATCTCGACGCACTCGGCAAACGGCGCACGGCGGAAGTCAAACGCGATGCCGAAATCGGGCAGGCGGAAGCAAATCGTGATTCAAAAATCAAAGCGTCGCTGGCTTTGCAGGAAGGCGAAAAAGTTCGTCTTAATACCGAGGCGTTAATCGCTCAATCGAACCGCGAAACCGAAATTCAAAAAGCGCAGGTGGCGGCGGAAATCCAGAGTGAACGCGCCAAAGCCAATCAAGCCGGACCGCTCGCCGAAGCCAAAGCGCAGCAGGAAGTCGTCGCCGAAGAAGTCCGTATCGAACGCATTCGCACGCAGGAACAAATCGCCGTGCAGGAACAGGAAGTTCTGCGTAAGGAAAAGGAACTTGAGGCGACGGTTGTCAAAGCTGCCGAAGCGCAGCGCAAAGCAGCGGTGTTACTCGCGCAAGGTCAGCAGGAAGCGGCGATTTTAACTGCTGAAGGCAACAAGCAGGCGCAAATCGCGCAAGCCGAAGCTGATGCCGCGAAACTCCAGCGCGAAGGTGAAGGTCGCGCATTCGCCGTGGAAGCCGAAGGACGCGCCGAAGCCGGACGCATCCGCGCACTCGGTTTAGCCGAAGCCGAAAGCAACAAAGCGCAGGGTTTAGCCGAAGCCGAGAAGCTGCAAGCGACAGGTTTGGCGCAGGCAAAAGCGATTGAAGCGACGGGTTTGGCGGAAGCCTCCGCGATCAAGGAAAAAGCCGCCGCGTGGCGCGATTTCAACGACGCGGCGCGGCTGCAAACGATTCTTGAAAGACTGCCCGCCATCATCGAAGCAAGCGCACCGATTTTCCAAGCTGTCGCCGAGCCGCTTGGCAAAATTGATAAAGTCGTGATGATTGACAACGGCAACGGCAATGGAAACGGCAATGGTTCGAGCGGATTAAATCGTTTCGCGCAAACCGCGCCGACGATGATTTTCGGACTGCTTCAACAATTGCAGGCGATGGGGTTGACGATGCCGGAAGTAATGGCGCAACTCGGCATTAACCAAGACGAAAAGTTAATTGAAACGAAAGAAGCTGCCGAACAAAACGGTTCGGCGAAAATAAAATCCGCGCCGGTCATCGTTGAATAAAGATTGCAGACTGTTTGAAAAAGGCGAGTGCTTTTTATTAAGCGGTCGGGTTATGAGATTGGTGTTCCGCAGTTCCGACTTTAGTTGGCTTCTAGCGGCGGCTAAGAGCCAACTAAAGTTGGAACTCAGAACGGTAAATCAGCCGCGAATTCGTTTGATTATTTTCGTTTTGTGAGCAATTAATATGAAGCCTGTGCATAAATCAAAGTTAGTAAAAACGGACAACGGACTGGAGCGCAAGCGTCCCGCTTGCAGTGAGCGTCGCCTCGACGCGAAAACGGCGCGGCGAAGGTTCAAGTTGAAAGCTGGCGGAGTTTTTTTCGCGCTCTCGCGCTCACTGCAAGCGAGGACGCTTGCGCTCCAGTCCGCTCCGCGTTTCTATCAACTTTAAATTATGCACAGGCTTCAATTAATATGATTCCAGAAATTCCCGCCGCGTGGTGCAAACATCTTGACGGCGAACGAGAAAAGCCGTCTTTTGCACAACTAGAAAATTTCGTTGCCGACGAGCAGCAGCAACACACGATTTATCCGCCGCCGGACAAAATTTTCACCGCCTTGGAATTAACTTCTTACGCCGACACGCGCATTCTTCTGCTCGGACAAGACCCATATATCCAAAAAGGTCAGGCGCACGGATTAGCTTTTTCGGTCGAGGATAAACAAGCGCGAATTCCGCCGTCGCTCAAAAATATCTACAAAGAATTAAAAGA
The DNA here is from genome assembly GCA_026785925.1 of Pyrinomonadaceae bacterium. GTDB lineage: Bacteria > Acidobacteriota > Blastocatellia > Pyrinomonadales > Pyrinomonadaceae. The sequence continues at coordinate 22 of JAJAZE010000402.1, read as the reverse complement.
CGACATTAGCGTTGAACCGCCG
>JAJAZE010000401.1 GCA_026785925.1 Pyrinomonadaceae bacterium | reverse complement strand
CAGACCGCTTGCGAAAATCAAAATCAAGGGAAATTTAACCGCCGATGAACGCGGATAAACGCAGATTTTTTGGTTTTTGTTTTTATCCGCGTCCATCTGCGTTTATCTGCGGTTAAATTTGTATTTTGCCAGGCGATTTAATCTGAAATCCAAAACCGCTTCACATTCTTTCGGGGACTTCGATTCCCAAAGTGTTCAAAGCCGCCGTCAAACTTCGTCTGGCTAAATCGGCGACGGCGATTAAGACCGCGCGTTTCGTCTGATTTTCCTCGCCGATAATTTTATGATTGTAATAAAAAAGATTAAAAGCCTTTGCCAGATTAAAAGTATATTTCGCTAAAATCGCCGGTTCGCCCGCGTTCAAGGCGTTGGCGATGATCTCTTCAAGCCGTGAAGCTAAAATCACCATTGACCAGATACCGTCGCCGTCTTCAGCGTTAAAAATTGCGGAAATCGCTTCCAAATCTGAAACCTGAAACCCGGAACCTGAAACCTGTTCGCCCAATTTTCGGAAAATCGAGTTGGCGCGAACGGCGGAATACTGGCAGAAAACGCCGGTTTCGCCTTCAAACGAAAGTGCTTCTTTAAAATCGAAAACGATCACCGTGTTGCGCGTGAACTTCAAAAGAAAATAACGCAGCGCACCGACGGCAATGCGATGGGCGATTTCGATTTTTTTATGTTCCGAAAGCGATTCTTCGCCCGGATTTTTCTCCAGCCGCGATGCTTCACGATTATTAACTTCGGTGAGCGCGTTTGCCTCCAGACGATTGATTAAATCGTCGGCTTTCACGCCTAAACCTTTGCGCCCGGACATTTCGATGAACGGCTTTTGTTTGTCTGCTTCGGAAATTTCAAAGCCTAATTCCTGCGCCGCGCCCGGTGAAAGCGCGACCATTTCATAAGCCAGATGAACGCTCGCGGCTTCGCCTTTTTCGGGGAAAATCGTCGCCACGCCTTTTTTAACGACTTCCTGCGGGTAAGATTGGCGCGAATCAATGACGTTATAAACCGTTTCGCTGCCGCCGAAATCGGGAATGTTCGCGCTTTGCAAATTTTCCGCCGTCGTGATCCAAACCAGTTTGCCGTCGGCGTATTCGTGGAACGGATTATAATAAAAATCCAAATCCAGAAGACCGAGCTTCCACATTTGATACGCGATGTCTTTGCCCGTGTAAGTTACCGTGCCGTTCGAGCGGACGAGAATTTTGTCGGCTTCGTGTTCTTCCGTGCCGGTGTGAGAATCGGTCGGCATCACCCAGCAGCCCGCGCTTTTGCCGGTTGTTTCCAATTTAATAACGCCGCGTTCCCGCATTTTCTCGAACGCTTTTTTCCAGAAATGCAGATGCAGAATTTCCGATTCGCGCGGCAGCAAATCGTAGCGAATGCCAAAGCGTTCCATCGTCGCTAAAATACATTCGACGTTGCGCGTGGCGACGTAATCGGCAAGTTCGGCAGTCGGATTCCCTCCGGCTTCGATCAAATGCAGAACTTCGGCGCGTCTCGCTTTCAAGGTTTCGTTTTTCTGATATTCCTGCCCGACTTTAGCGTATAAATCCCAGCAGAAATAATCGAAAGTTTTGCCTTCGGCGGTTAATCTCGCGTGGAGATTTTTTATCTCTTCGAGCGTTTTATTTTCCAGATAAACGAATCCGACGACGACATCGGCAACCTGTACGCCGGTGTTGTCAATATAGTTTTGAACTTCGACGCGCTTGCCGTTCGCCCGTAAAATCCGCACGAAAGTATCGCCCAAAACCGAATTGCGAACGTGTCCGATGTGCGCCGCTTTGTTCGGATTAACCGAAGTATGCTCGACGCAGACTTTCGGCGCGGCTCGATTTTCCGATTCGCTCAGACACGGCAGAACTTCGACGTTTTGGCTTTCGATTAAAAATTTAGCGCGGTCAAAAAAGACGTTCAAATAACCTGCGCCCGCGACTTCGACGCGCTCGACCGATTCGTTTGCTTCGAGCGCGGCTTTTAAGCGTTCGGCAATTTGACGCGGATTCGATTTTTCGCCGGTTTGCTGTTTGATTCGTTTGGCAAGTTCAAACGCGACGGGAAACGCAGCATCGCCGAGTTCGGTTTTCGGCGGCACTTCCGACGCGACGGTTTCGAGTTCGATGTTAAATTCTTTTCGCGCGGTTTCGACGACTGTTTGGCGGAGAGTTTCTTGTATTTTTAATAAATTCATAAAAATAATTTACAGCGGCATTAGCTTGATGACCTTGTAACTATTGGCAATCTCACTTCGCTATTACGCATATCTCCCAAATAACCTTGTGATTCAAGATGCTCGCTCTCTACTAATTTATAAACTCTCGAAGCATAGAAAATGTCAGGCACGAGACGATTTGGATAATTCCTCATTGTTAAAAGCACAATCCTTGTTACCTTTCGCCATTGATGATTTATGTTTGAAAGCAAAACACGGTCAACTTCTTTAATTTCTACTTCGCTTAACTTTTCTATTTCCGCTTGTTCTTCCGGTGTCGGAATAGGATCGGGAATTGGATTTTCTTCAAACATACGTTTATATTATGTATCCTAACCACGAACAAACACGAAAGACCACGAAAAGATTTTCAAAAATTTCGTGGTCTTTCGTGTTTGTTCGTGGCTTAAAAAATTAATTTAGTAAGACGCATTGGCTGCTGAAACGACTTTTTCCGCCGCGTCGTGCATTCCGTCCGCCGAGATAATGCCGATGCCCGAATCGCGCAAAACACGCTTGCCTTCCTCGACGTTCGTGCCTTCCAATCGGGCGACAATCGGAATCGAAACGCCGAGATTTTTCGCCGCCGCGACGACACCGTTGGCGACCATATCACAGCGGACGATGCCGCCGAAGATGTTGATTAAAACCGCTTTGACGTTATCGTCGGCAAGGAGAATTTTGAAAGCCTGTTCGACCCGTTCCTGCGACGCGCCGCCGCCGACATCGAGAAAGTTCGCCGGTTCGCCGCCGGACAATTTAATGATGTCCATCGTCGCCATCGCCAAACCCGCGCCGTTGACCATACAACCGATGTTGCCGTCGAGCTTGATGTAATTTAAATCGTAGTTCGACGCTTCGATTTCGAGCGGTTCTTCCTCGCCTAAATCGCGCAGCGCGGCGTAATCTTTATGCCGGTAAAGTGCGTTGTCGTCGAAATTAACCTTCGCGTCGAGCGCGATTAAACGATTATCTTTGGTCAGCAAAAACGGGTTGATTTCGAGCAGGGAAGCGTCCATTTGGTTGTATGCTTCATACAAAGAGAGCATAAATTTCGCCGCCTGATTGACGAGTTCGCCCGGAAGTCCCAACCCGAAAGCGAGATTTCGCGCTTGAAATGCCCGCAAACCGACTGACGGATCAATTTCTTCCTTTAAAATCAATTCGGGCGTTTCTTCGGCGACTTTTTCGATGTCCATTCCGCCGGCTTTGGAAGCCATAAAAACATTTCTGCCCGAAACGCGGTCGAGCGTGATCGCCAGGTAAAATTCTTTGTCAATCGGCAAGCCTTCCTCGATTAAAAGCGTTTTTACCTCGCGCCCTTCCGCGCCGGTCTGGTGCGTCACGAGCGTCATTCCGAGCATTTCTTCGGCGATTTTTTTTGCTTCTGCCGGTGATTTGGCGAGTTTGACACCGCCGCCTTTGCCGCGCCCGCCCGCGTGAATCTGCGCTTTGACCACGACGATTTCAGTTCCCAATTCTTTCGCCGCTGCTTCGGCTTCTTCGGGTGTCGTCGCCACGATTCCGCGCGGAGTCGGCACACCGTATTTTCTCAACAGTTCTTTTCCTTGATATTCGTGTATTTTCATTGATTTTATTTGCGATTCGTTTGATTAAAGGGCTGGAAAAAGTTTAACTTTGCGGGCGGCAAAAAGCAAAGGCGATTATTTTACCAATCGCCTTTTGCTAACATTCAAATGTTCAGAAAAAAAATTACCGCGTGTTGTCAACCATAATTCCGGTCAGCTTCCAATTTTTGCCTTCGGGCGTATATTTCAATTCAAATTTGGTCGGATTCGGCAAAGTGTCATATTTTCCTTCGAGAATTAATTCCTTGAAACCTTTGCCGTCGTCAACGCGCGGTTTGGAGGTGAAATTGGCTTCCATCGTCCGCACTTCGCCGATGTCAACTTTTTTATCAACGAACACCTTAAAAGTATCTTTCAATTTTGCGGGCGAACTTTGCCGCTGCCAGAGTTTTGAAATGGTCTGGAAAAAGTCGGTGAAATCATCGGCTTGGATGGCATCGTTAAACTGCACCAAAGTTACCTGCGTCATTTCCTGTAACTCGTCGCCTTCAGGGATTTCGCCGCGTGAAGCGTCAGCTTTTTCAAAGCCTTTTGGTGTCGAGGTCGCCTTAGTCGGCGCAGTCGTCGGCGAATCGCTGACCGTTTTCTTAGTTTCGGTCGTCGTCGAGCCGCCGTTTCGTTTGTAAATTATACCGTCGAGCTTCATCTCGTCGCCGGACGGCGGACTGTCAATTTTCATCGTCGGACCGATGCCGAAAAACGTCACGCTCAATTTTTTGTCGGTTTCGTTGACTTCGACCGTGCCGCCGTCAACCTTCGTGCCGCCCGATTTATAATCGCCTTTGCCGTCGCCGCGAATCGAAAGCGTCGAGCCGTCCGCACCTCTCCAATCGCCGAAATAGCTTGCCGGAACCGGCGCGGAACTATTCGAGCGACCGCTGCCGAAACAACCCAAACCGACGAATATCAAAATGCCCACCACGAAAAAAGCGGATATTTTCGCATTGATCCCAAAAACAAATTCACGCATTAAATTTTTCATAGATTTTCCTTTTTTGAATAAAATTTAAAACAGCCAAAGGGAATTTTTACCATCCCTTTTCCATCAACTTTTAACTTTTTCGCCAGGGCGAAAGCAAACTGCTCCAACTTTGGACGGTTCTTTCATATTCCTGCGGACACCGTGCGGCGCGTTCTTTCGGCAGATAATTATCGTCCAGAATGTAGGCGTATTTTTCCGTGTCCGAGCCGTAAATCATACATAAAGAATTGTAAAATCTTTGTTCCTGAAGCAGATGTTCGTCCGCCAGATTGCGTTTGGACGACGAACCGTTTTTTGATTCGGCGGCAAAAGCATCGGCGGCGGCAAGCACCGCATTAACACCGTCTTCGCCGAGTTCGGTAAGGTTGATAAACGCCGAGCAGCGGTCAGCCGCGTCTTCCTCGTTGCCGGTAATCGGCAGATTGTAATTCTCGATCAAAGCGTGTCCGATTTCGTGCAGAAAGGCGAACCGCACGGCATCGAACATTTTGTCGTAAGCCTTTTGCTCGTTCAATCCGGTGCTGCGAAAAACTTTATAGAAATGTTCCATCAACTCGTAACAAACAGTCACCGATTGCTCTTTTGCATCGAAAAAAGCGTTGACCTCGCCGCAGTCTTTGGTTTTCAGGTAAATGTCGTTCGGCAAAATCAAAGAGCGGTTTAATTTGTCGGCGGCTTTTTCGAGCAGCTTGTCGTTTTTTATCTGACGGTCAATTTCATCATAATTCGGATTTTTAACCGCTAAATGTTCGACGATAAAATCGCCGTTATCAACCTTTTTACTGTCGCTGAATTTTTTATCGTCCTTCGTTTTATCCTCCGGCGTTGCCGTCGCAGTCGTTGGCGACGGAAGCGGCTCGGAATCTCTGCCCGAACGATAAACGCAGGAAACCGTAATGACGATTGAAATCACGGCAAAAGCGAGTGTGCTGCGTTGCTGACGGTTCATAAATTGATTGGCAGGTTGTTAGGATTAGACAAGATTTTGCAATCGTTTGTCAATATATTACTTTAAAAAAGTTCAGAGCTTGGAATTCAGAGTATTGACAACTCTAAACTCCAAACTCTGAACCGTAAGTAATCAAGCAGGTGAGCAAAAGTTTTGCGACATTTTGCTCTGTGTTCAGAGTCCAAACTTTAGTTTGCTTTTCCGCCGCGCTTCGCTGGCGGAAACACGCTGAAGCGTGAACTCTGAACAAAATCTTACAAAGCTTTTGCTTAACTGCTTTTTTTTTTTATTGCGATTTTTCAACCAATTTGAGCAAAGTGCGAACCGCAATGGCGGTCGGACCTTTTGAACGATGCGGTTTGGCATCGTCCGCCCAAGCGGTTCCGGCAATGTCGAGATGCGCCCATTTCGCGTCTTTGATAAATTCCTCGATAAAGACCGCGCCGATAATCGTTCCGGCTTTGCGCCCGCCGCCGATATTTTTGATGTCGGCGATGTCGGATTTAATCATTTTGCTGTATTCTTTGCCGATTGGAAGCTGCCAGAAATTTTCGCCCGCTTCTTTGCCGCATTCGATAATTTCGTCAACGAGTTCCTGGTCATTGCCTAAAATCGCTGTATTCAAATCGCCGAGCGCGATAATCACCGCGCCGGTCAGCGTCGCCATATCAACGATTTTCGTTGCGCCCTGATTTTCGGCATAAACCACCGCATCGGCTAAAACCAGCCGACCTTCGGCATCGGTGTTCAAAATTTCAATCGTTTTCCCGTTCGATGCCGTCACGACATCGCTCGGACGAGTCGCTTTGCCGTCCGGCATATTCTCGACCGCCGCGACGATTCCGAGAACCGGCACGGTCGGTTTCAAAAGTCCGATAGCCCGCATCGTGCCGATAACGGTTGCGCCGCCCGACATATCGTATTTCATCGCGTCCATATTTTCGGCAGGTTTAATTGAAATTCCGCCGGTGTCGAACGTGATGCCTTTGCCGACGAGCGCGAGCAGTTCGCCTTTTTTGCCGGTGGATTTCTTCGGTTCGTATTTTAGAACAATTAATTTCGCGGGCTGATCCGAACCGATGGAAACGCTGAGGAGCGAACCCATTCCGAGTTTCTCCATTTGTTTTTCATCGAGAATCTCGCATTTCAAACCGACTTCCTTCGCCATTTTTTCGGCGCGTTTCGCCATCTCGGTCGGGTGCAGAATGTTCGGCGGCTCGTTCGCCAAATCCCGCGCGAAGTTCATCGAATCGCCGACGATTTCGCCGCGATTCAGCGCGTCTTTCAAATCTTTTTCTTTCGCGCCTTCGACGTATAGGACAAAATTGTCAATCGCCTTTTTATTTTTATCGCTGGTTTTATATTTGTCGAGTTCAAACTGACTGGTCACGACACCGGCAGCCGCGTTGGTCGCCGTCTCCGATAAGTCACCGTCGGCACGCGGCGCGAGCGCGAAACTTCTGATGTTGCGTTTCTGGAGATTTCTCGCCGCCGTGCCAGCCAAAACGGAAACATCCGAGGCTTTATATTCGGCACGGTCGCCAACGCCGACTAATAAAAGCCGACTCGCTTTGATTTTTCCTTTCGGCTCGAAAAGAAAATAAGCCGTGTCGCCGCTCTCGCCGGTGAACTCTTCGGTTTTGATGACCGAAGCGATATTTCCGCCGGTCAGCTTGTCTAATTCCTTCAAAAGTCCGCTCGACGGTTTTTCATCCTTAAAAACCGCGACTGCCAATGCGTCAACCTGCGCCTCTTGAAAATTGTCCGTAATCGCCTGAGTTTTCATTAGTTTTCCTCGATATTAAATAAATGTTTTTCCACAAAAAATTCTTATTGAATATAACTTAAATTCAACAGTTGTTTCAACTTAAATTATCTTTGATTTGCGAGCGCGTTTCACGGTCAATCGTGCGGCTCTTTAAATCTTCGCGCTTGTCGTAAAGTTTTTTGCCTTTCGCCACGCCGATTTCAAATTTGATGCGCCGGTTTTTCAAATAAACGCGCGTTACCACCAGCGTCAAGCCTTTCTGCGTCGTTTCCTTTTCCAGCCGGTCGATTTCTTTGCGGTGCAGCAGCAATTTCCGGCTCCGAAGCGGTTCGTGATTATTTTTATTGCCGTGCGAATAATGCGAAATATGCGCGTTCAAAAGCCAAACTTCGCCGTCTTTGACCGCGACGTAAGATTCCTTTAATTGAATCCGTCCGCTCATCACGCTTTTCACTTCCGTGCCGAGCAGCGCGATGCCCGCTTCATATTTATCGTCAATATGATATTCAAAAAATGCGTGGCGATTATTGATAATGTCTTTATCTGGAGCGGACATAAACTATTATTCTGCCTTCCAAATTTTCGATAGGCAAGCCGCCATCGCCTTGAAGCATTTGACAACGGCAATTCCAGTCAATAAATTAGAAGTTTGTTGGGAGATCGTCTAATGGTAGGACTGCAGTTTCTGGATCTGCCTATCGGGGTTCGAATCCCTGTCTCCCAGATACTTTTATTATCGCTTTAAGTTCAAATAAAATTACCATAAATTATTTTTGAACGTCGGTGTCTTGAGTATATCCGCGCCACATTTCGTTTCTGGCTTCGCGTATATCTGCTTCGGTGATGTTAATGTGCAAATCTGCCAAAGCACCTTTCATCGAACGGCGCGGATGTTTGACGGCTTCTTTCTGTTCGAGAAACTCGGCAAAATCCAGCAATTCCTGTTTTCGAGTTGTCGTCAAGACTTTAAATTTTTCAAGTAAAACTTTTTCTGATGTCATATTTCTCACCTCGTCCGCTATTTTACCACAAACTTTTTGCGAGATTTCCTTTTTCAATTAACCTTTCAAAAGCGTATTTTCGACTTTCGTTCGCGGAAACAAACATTTTCAGGACGAAAAGAACGCATCAAGATAAACATCAGCAGATAAGTCAAAGTTTTGTAACATAATCCCGCAAGCCTGCACTTTAGTTCGGGCGCAGCGATGGCGAAATTCTCCCTTACTCCGTGCGGGTTTCTGCACTAATCATTATCTTACAACTGATGTTACGCAGCGAATGTTTTTTCGGGCTTTGCCCGCCGATGTGCGGAAAGGCTCCGCCTTTCCGGTCGTTATTCTCTTAATTTTTGCGGCTGTGCCGCACCGTGAGGCGCAGCCTCCACATATCTTGAGAACCGCAGACGGAAAGGCACAGCCTTTCCGCACATCAGCGGGCGTAGCCCGAAAAAAGCCGCTCTGCGTAACATCAGTTATTAAGATGTAAGCAGGTTGGCATATATTTTGTAACTGATGTTACGCAAAAATGCGGCTGTGCCGCCCGATGTGCGGAAAGGCTTCGCCTTTCCGTTAAGTTTCTCCTAGTTTTAGTGAGGCTGCGCCTCACGGTG
>JAJAZE010000400.1 GCA_026785925.1 Pyrinomonadaceae bacterium | reverse complement strand
CACCAGAGACATCGGGTTCGGCAAATTGATATTCTCAGGCGAAAACAATTTTTAATCTGACAAAGTAGAACTAAGTAACCGGACAGAATTATTTGATAGGTGAATCATTGCAGAAACACGCACCAAGTAAGTGTGTCTTCCGCGCCCTACTTCGTGCGTGTTTCTGCATTTATAAAACTATTCTGTCCGATTACTTATCCAAAAATTTTATTAACTCAGGTGTTGTAATGAAAAAACTGTGTGCGCTTTTATTATTTTTAATTTTTACAATTTCTCTCCCGGCGCAAAATTCAAACGTAGCGGAAACGGAAGGCACCAAATCCGCCGATGCAAACCGAAAAACTGCTGACGGCGGCGGGAAATTTAATTTGCCGCCGGAAAAAATGCGTCCGATCAACGTCGCTAAATTCTCCGCGCCGCCGTTGATTGACGGCAAGCTCGACGATGAAGGTTGGAAAACGGCGCAGATTTTGAAAGATTTTTATCAAACCAGTCCGGGCAACAACGTCGCCGCGTCGAAACCGACCGAAGTAATGGTCGGCTACGACGAAAAAAATCTCTACATTGCGTTCCGATGCTACGACGAAAAAGACAAGATTCGCGCCACGGTCGCCAAACGCGACGAGGTTTTCGGCGAAGACAATGTGCGTGTCTGGCTCGATACTTATAATGACCAGCGACGCGCTTACGTTTTGGGATTTAATCCATACGGCATTCAGCAGGACGGAATTTTCACCGAAGGCGAAGGCGCGGATTTTTCCATTGACATCGTGATGGAATCCAAAGGCGTGATCGAAGATTGGGGCTGGTCGGTCGAAGTGCAGATTCCATTTAAGTCTTTGCGCTACACCGCCGGAGACGGCAAACTCTGGGGTTTTAACGCGGGGCGAAACATTGACCGTTTGAACGACGAGTTCGATTCGTGGCTGCCGGACGACCGCGACATTTCCGGGCTTTTAATCAAACACGGGAAACTCAGCGGCTTAAACGAAATAAAATACGAGCGCACGCTGGAAATCGTGCCGAGCATCACTTTGTCGGAAACCGGTTCGCGCAAACGAACTTTGCCAATCTCAACGGCGAACGGCAGCGGTTTCGATCCGATTTTCAATCCGGCTGGACTCCGCGATTTCGGCAGATTCGTTAACGACTCGATTACGCCCGAACTCGGCGTTAATTTGAAATATACTTTGTCGCCGAACATCACGCTCGACGCGGCGATCAACCCGGACTACGCCGAAATCGAAGCCGATGCGCCCGTCGTTTCGGCGAACCAGCGATTCCCGATTTTCTTTGAGGAAAAACGACCGTTTTTTCTCGAAGGCAAAGAGATTTTCGATTCGCCGTTGTCGCCGTTTTATTCGCGGACGATTATTGACCCGGACGCGGCGGCGAAATTAACGGGCAAAGTCGGGGCGAACTCGTTCGGGTTTTTACTGGCATCGGACAACGCGCCGGGCAATTATTCGCTTGACGAACGCAACGATCCGTTTATCAGTCGGCGCATCGGCGAATTTGTGGACAAAAATGCTCTTTTCGGAATTGCCCGTTTCAAACACGACATCGGCAGTCAAAACAACATCGGATTTTTCGCCACGGCGCGGGTTTTTCCGAAGAATCGCAATTTTGTCAGCGGCTTTGACGGCACATTTAAATTGAACCCGAAAACCGTGATGAAGTTTCAGATTCTGGGAACGCATTCGCGGAAAAATTTTTATAACCCGAACGAAAACCGTAGCCGCTACCGCACGGGCAACGGCATCGGTTATTACTGGAATCTGGATTACTCGACCGACACGCGCGGCTGGTTCGTCGAAGCTCAAGGACGTTCGACCAACTATCGCGCCGATGCCGGATTTACGCCGCGCACCAACACCAACACTTTTTTCGTATTCAACCGCTTCAGCACGACTTCGAGACCGAAAGAGTTTTTGATTCGCGCCAATTGGCGGCAGTTTGCGCGGTATCGAGTTGACTGGCAGGGAAGAACGCAGGGCGCGTTCGTCGGCAATGGATTCAATCTCAATTTGCAGGGAAGTTTGTTCATCGGCGGCGAAGGCGGCGTTGGTTACGAGAAAATTTACGAAGACGAATTCGGAGCGCGGCGCAATGCGAGACAATCGGGCGCATTTTTCGGTGCGCCGACCCGTTCGGCGGTGCAGCCGTATTTCAGCTTTAACGCCAGCAAACGAATTAACAAACAGCTTGCCGTTTTTGGTTTCGCCGGATTCAATTTCAACTCTTTCGATTTTGATTTCGGCGCGGGCAATCGTTTTCCGCGAGCGAGTCCGGCGTTCCAGAATTTTTTGAACAGCCCGGAATACGCCGAATACATTCGACGTTTGCTGATTAACCCGAACGATCCCGATAATTTTCTCAACGTGCCGAGACTCGATCCGGGTAAAGGGCGACAATTTGAAGCGAGCGTCGGCGGCGATTATAAACCGATTAATCCGCTGCGAATTGCGCTCGAATACAGGAAAAGCCGCTTGACGCGCAATGACAACCGGCGCACGGCTTTCGATACAAACATCGTCACCCTGCGCTCGACTTATCAATTTACGCGCTTCACTTTTCTGCGAACGCGAATTGATTACGACTCGCTTTCGTCTAATGTCAGAGGGCAGATTCTCGCCGGTTACAACCCGAATCCGGGAACGGCGTTCTACGTCGGCTACAACGATAATTTTAATTACAACGGGTTTTCGCCGTTCACCAATCAACTCGAACCGCGCTTCGAGCGCAACAGTCGGACATTTTTTATTCGCGCATCGTATTTGTTTAGAAAAAGTTTTTAAGTAAATCAGCCGCCGATTAAACGAAAAAACGAAAGTCAATTCAAAGACAGTTTGTATTTTGGATTGACTTTCGTTTTTTCAGGGGCGAACGCTTTCTAAAACCGACGTTTTAAACAGTTTTCGATTAACTGTCCGCAGAAAAAACTTGTATTTCAAACGGGAGTTCATTATACTGTTTGCACCCCAAGTTTCAACCGCCCACCAAGCAATGTCGCGCCCCGAAAGCAGTGCGGAGGCGCAAGCGATTCTGCCATTCGGCTGGCTCGTTTGAATAAAGCTCAGCGCGAAGGATCGGTGACGCAGTATTAAGTTTGGATTAGCAAACGACAACCTTTCCCTCGACCAATCATTAGATACTTGACGATTTCGATGTTTTTTTCAATGCCTCCAAATCTAGCCGGAGGCTAGCGAACGCGAAAATAAATGTGGGGTTTTTTTAGCCGCCAAACATCAGGGCGAAACTTGAAAACTTTAACAAACTGTAAAAAAAGTGTGTAAGATTTTGCTGATTTTTGTCATATACAAGTGAAGATGTTGATAAATACGAAAATCTGTCGTCAGAAACTATTTCGATTTTGCCAAATCAAACATAAATTAGGACTTTCGCTTGAAAACACATAACTGCTTGAGTCCAAAAAACTTAACCAGAATACAGACTTTTAGCTAAGTGTCTATTTTTCAACAACTTAGTCATCCCCAAGCGAAAGTCCTAATAAAAAAGGAGAAAAAAGAAAAATGTTATCAGCCAACAATGCAAGTTCCCAAAACTACGACGGACATTTTCTGCTTCGCTCGGCTTTCACGCTTTTTTGTCTGCTCGGTATTTTCGCCGCCGCTAATCCGAACGCTGTCCGGGCGCAGGGTCCGAATGACGGCAGTTTCGTCGGCACGGTCGCCGACAGCGTGACCAATGCTTGGATTCCTGATGCAAAGGTAGAATTTATCAACCGGAGGAATAATGTCGTAAATTACGCTAAGTCCGACAAAAACGGGCGATTTCAAAGAGGTTCGCTGCCGCCGGCACTTTATTTGATTCGAGTGACTGCCCCAAATTATCAAGTGCGGGAAATAGAGCAAACGATTGTGGCTACGAAATCGAATGATGTTCGAGAAATTCCGATCAAGTTAGTGAAGATACCGGTCGCGGTGGTCGAAAACAACCCGAATCCGTCGCCCGATCCGAATCCGCAACCTGCGCCTGTGCCATCGCCGACTTCTACGACGGCGACCGTCACCGGCTCGCAGGATGATAACCAATCCGGTTCGGACTCGACCGAAAATCTCAGTTTGAACCCGCGCCGCGACCAGGCGTTCGATGCGGCTCGCGTCAGCACTTTGCCGCTCGGCGGCACGACTCTGACGCGCACGTTTGACGAATTATCCTTGCTCGCGCCGGGCGTTGCGCCGCCGCCGCAAGCCATCGGCAACTCAATTGGACCCGGCATCGGCGGCGGTGTCGGCACGTCCGGTCAATTTTCGGTCAACGGTCTACGTTCCCGCGCCAACAACTTTACGGTTGACGGTTCGGACAACAACGACGAAGACATCGGCGTTCGGCGGCAGGGTTTTTTCACCCTCGTCCCGCAGCCGGTCGAATCAATTCAGGAATATCAAATCATCACCCTGCTCGCGCCCGCCGAATTCGGACGCAATCTCGGAGCGCAGGTCAACGCCATTTCCAAATCCGGCGGCAACCGCTTCAGCGGAACGCTGTTCGGATTTTTCAACTCCGACCAATTCAACTCGCGCAACTTTTTCGACAACGCGGGCGGCGATACGACGACCGGCTTAACTGGGAGAAATTTTAACGGAACAACTATTCCGGTTCTTTTGGGAGAACCGTCCCAATCACCACCGCAAATAAGAGTTTTTAATGATGCCGGAGAAAAAGATTCTTCGACGCTCTTGCAGGGCGGCTTCGCCGTCGGCGGTAAAATCATTCGCAATAAAATGTTTTTTTTCGCTTCCGGTGAAGGACAAAACTTGAATGCGGTGCAGGAGCGGCATTTCGCCGTTCCGACGGTCGAACAGCGCGGACTTTTCGGTCTCGGCGTAGACGGGTTGGCGCAATGCATCGGGTTTAATCCCCGAATAGTCAATGGAGTATGTCTAACAGGTTTTGGAAACGGAGTAGCAACCAATTTTTCTCGCGGATTTCCGACATCAGAGGGCGGAAATGCTGTTTTCAGCCTGTTTCCCTTTGCTAATGATCCGACCGGTGTCTACGGTCGTAATACTTATACGCAGGCACTTTCGGCGGATGCCCGCGGGCGACTTTTTTCCGGCAAAATTGACTACAATTTTCCGCTTTTCAATCAGCAAACACAAACTTTTACAGCGCGTTATAACTACACGGATGACCGGCGAGATTTGACCGATGTCGGCGGCGCGCTTTTTTCAAGCATTCGCCCGAAAGTTCGCACCGATAATT
>JAJAZE010000399.1 GCA_026785925.1 Pyrinomonadaceae bacterium | reverse complement strand
TGATATTGTCGCTCGTGCCATCGTTTGCGTAACCGGAAAGAATGATTTTCCCGTCAGTTTGAACCGCACATTCAGTAACTTCATTTGCGGTTGCCGTGCCAAAATTGACAGTTGCCGAAGTGTCAAAAACTCCGGTTGCAGAAAAGCGAACGATTTTTCCAAATCTTGTCGCTGCTCCCGCGCCGACTGAGCCGCAACCGACTATTTTTCCGTCAGTTTGAACCGCGAACGAGTAAAATCGAGTTGCTCCATTGAGAAATTGTGAAGCTACGCCGTCGCCGCTAAATGTTGTATCAGGGCTGCCATCGGGATTTAGCTTGATGATAATTCCAACAATATCATTACCGTCTTCACCCGCGATGAGAATTTTGCCGTCGCTCAGAACCTCTAAATCGTGGAAATAGGTAGAAAGACTACCGCCGCCAAAATGATAAACTCCTTCATTTGCAAATGCTGTATCGAGCGTTCCGTTTGCGTTTAATCGAATCAGAGTCGAGCGGTCGTAGAGCCGCAATCCGGTATTTATATCCACGATTTCTTCCCAACCTGCAACCAACATTTTGCCATCAGAAAGTCCTTTGATTGATTCAACTGAGGTGAAGTTTTGGATAATTTTGCCATTGCTTGGGCTGAAATTAAAACTTGTGTCAACCGAGCCGTTATCATTAAATCGCTCGGTGCAAAAACCGCTGAGCGAAGAAGGATTTGGACGGTATTGCTGTCCGACGGCAACTATCTTATCGGTTTGAAATGCGAGGGCTGTCCCGCGTTCGCACCATTGCGATTGTGCCACGCCATTTCCGTCAAATGTAGTGTCGAATGTTCCGTCGGTATTGAGTCGTATCAGCGTGAAACTTTCGCCAATATGGATATGTGCAATGCCGTAAGTCGTGTATCCGATAGCGAGAATTTTCCCGTCAGGTTGTTGGGCGAGGCTGTTATAAAAATTATCACCGCTTCCGATAAATTCGTGGAGCTTTATGCCGTCGCTGTCAAAACCTGTATCGAGTGAACCATTAGAATTGTAACGAACGATTACCGCATCGTTTTCAGAACCCGACAAACCCGGTCCGCCTGAGACAACGATTTTTCCATTGCTTTGAATCAAAACTGCTTTCGCTTCGCTATCACCTGCATAGACAGCAGTTTGCACGATTCCATCTCCATCAAAACTCGTATCGAGTGTGCCATTTGAAAGTAACCGAACCGCTGAAAAATCTCCGCCGGTGGTAATCGAAGTTGTTCCGCCGACAATAATTCTCGAATTACTTTGAATCGCAATCCCGTTTGCCCTATCAATTTGCGTCAAAGTAAGAATTCCATCGGTATCAAAAGTTGTGTCGAGCGTTCCGTCCGTATTCAAACGAGCGACGACAGCGGCACCGGTCAAATTCGCTTCGCCACCGATCACAATCTTGTTAGTTGAAGGTTGGATAGCAACTGACAACGCAATTCCGGTGTTCGGAATTTCATATTTTCCATCAACGCTAAATGTCGTGTCGAGTGTTCCATCCGTATTGAGCCGAAAAACAAACATATCAACAGTGCTGTCTGTCCGACCGACGGCAACGATTTTTCCATCCGATTGAATCTCGATGCTGTTCACAAAGTCAAAGGTTGAGTCAGTCAAAGTAAAAATCCCATCACCGCTGAATGTCGCATCTAGCGTGCCATCTACGTTGTAACGGGCGACAACAAAATCGTAATTATTGTTTCCCACCAGAACTGCACCTGCAACGACGATTTTTCCATCCGTCTGAATTGCAACGTCGTTTGGAGTTTCTTGCAACTGTTGCCCCAGAAAATCCGACGCAACATATCCGCCCGAAACACCAAAACTCATATCCAAATCGCCCGGCAGCGCAAATGCTACTGAAGACGCGATTAAGATTAAAAATACAATAAACATTTTTCTCATTATCTTTCCCTCACGGTAATTCGATTTTCGTAACGCTGATGGCGCAACCCGTTTTCGCATCCGAAACGGTTTCACCTGTAATTTTGATAATTTTTCCCGCATTGATTTCTTCACCATTGTCCGAATAAACAATCAAATCGTTCCAAGTGTAACCTCTCGGCAAAGGCTTGATTTTATTCGGTTCGGCTTTGTCGCTCGTCCAAATCGTAACTTTCGCCGCATCGCCCGTCGCATCGGCTTCGGTCATTAGAAATATTTGATAACCGACCGAAGTAATGCGTCCGCCTTTTGTAATTTGAATCGTGTCAATCGTTTTCGGCAATGAAAGATAACCTTGCAGAATCGCTTTCGTGCCTTCAGGTTGAGCGCAAACGTCTTTGATTTCAAACGGTTTCGGCGAACTGCAACCGAACGTAAAAATAACCAATGTAATAACTGTCAATTTAATGATTTTCATAAAATTTCCCTTTGTTTTTCAAGGAATTACCAATCGTTGTCCCGGCTTAATGATGTCGGGATTCGGACCGATAACTTGCAGATTTGCTTGATGAATTACTTTGTATTTCATCGCGTCGCCGTAGTATGTAACGGCAATTTTTGAAAGCCAATCGCCCGGTTTAACGATATGAATTCGCTCGTTTTTTTCGGCTTTCGGCTGATTTTGAGGCGGTTCAATGCCATCGCCGACAAAATTTTTCTTAATATATTTTTTATACAACGGGTCGTTAAGCAAAGATTGTCGCAACGTGGATTCACGATCAGATCTCTCGTTGGTGTAATAGTATTGGGCAACTTGGTAGCCATAAAATGCCTGTTCGGCAAGGTCGCCGTCTCTGCCTGCGTTCAAGAGATAAAATCCTTGGGCAATATAGGCAATTGCTTCGTTATCCAGCCAAGGCATTACAATACCTTTCACATCATAAATGGCGTGAACCGATTCGTGGACTAACACACTATGAAAAATATTCTGCGTCGAGTTGTTTCTGCCGATATAAAATGTATCGGCTTTGCTGTTGCGGTCATCTCGGATAGTATATTTCGCCGTTCCCGCCGGAACGCCGCCTTCCACAACATCCATATTGCCTTGCTCGATATTGAGCGCGACCGTTACAAAATCATTCGCGTAAATCTTCCATTTCGCACCTCCAACGGCGGTGTATATAAAATTGACTCTTTGCGTATGACTATTTCTCAAAACATCAATAACAGTTTGTTTCATCTCAATTTCCTCAAAAAAAGTTTCGCCAAAAGGCTTCGGCGAACTGCACCCGAACATCAAAAAGACACCAATTCTAAAAATAATTTTTAGAATTTTTAGAATTTTAGAAAAAAATCCGTTTTGGATTACCAAACCCAAATCAATGTGCCGCCTGTAATACTGCCGGCAACACCCGGTAGCTCTATCCAGTTAGATTCTTCAAACACGACCTTAAAATAATCGAATCGCGGAGTGCCGCCGGTGATTTTGTCGTAAGAGATATTCGTTCCGCCGCCAACGCCTGTGTTGAATTCCCAATTTAAGCAAGTGATGTCGTAACCTTCGAGACTCTTTGCGCTGAACGGAAAATAAGTAGTAACCGGCACAAATGTTGTGGTCGCCGTTTTGTAAGCAAAAATTGCACTACCCATCGCCCTTAACAGATTTTTGATTCCTTTGAGGTCGCCCATATCAAAGCCGAAACCTCCGCCTCCACGAAGAAGAACGAAGTAAAAATCTTTATTCACATCAAGATTACGAAATGTCAGCATAATTGCGCCCGCCGTTCCCACGATAAATGTGCCGTCCAGTCCGCCGAGATTCGCCGCCATCCATCTTTCGGAGCGCGTGTTTCCGGGCGTTGTTTCTTCCTTCGGTTTCGGCTTGGTTGGCGGCAAAGTTCCGCCGCGCTTTTCCATCCATTTAAAATAAGTCGGAACGTGAATCAGATATTCGCCCGTTTCAATCAAATCAACATCCGTGATTTCCTTGATGCCTTTTATTTCCTCGTTCGCAGATTTGATGTCGGGATTTCCGCGCACGAAAACTTCGAGCGCGTTGTAATCGCGGTATAAAGCCCACGAATATTTACTCAGCCAATCATCTTTTTTAACTAGAATTTTTCCGTCTTCGGCAATCGTAACGCTGTAACCGTCGCGCGAAAATGTGCCGGGTCCAACGGGTTTGTCTGTATTTGTCGCCATAATTTCTTTATCTCCAAAGTTTTTTGTTATAAAATCAAAACACTCCTATTGCGTCTTGTATTGGCTTGACTAAAAAGCGTATTGCTTATTGCCTGATTTGTCCTCAAAGATTCGCTCAAAAATTCTCAAATTTTTTCTCAAAGCGGTTATGATTAATGATTTCAACAACTTATACGAATTCTCCGACTGCCGTTTTGACGGCAAAAAGGGAAAACTTTGGCGAAATAACGAACTGGTTTTGCTTTCGCCAAAGGCTTCGGAGCTTTTAAATTTGCTTCTTGAGCGAAATGGCGGGTTTGTTTCAAAGGAAGAAATCTTTGAAAATGTTTGGAAAGATACTTTTGTCGAAGACGGCGTTTTGACGCAAAACATCTACACGCTTCGCAAAGTATTAGGCAACGACGCAGACGGAAAACCGATTATCGAAAACAAAACGCGGCTCGGTTATCGGGTTACTGCGCCGATTGTTTTGAAAGAAACGGAGTTTTTAAAAGAAAGGGAGATGGGGAGAAAGGGAGATGGGGAGAAAAGAAGAATCAGGGATTCCAAAAAATCTCCTTTTCTCCCGTTCTCCCGTTCTCCCCTTCTCATCTTCGCAATCGCTTCGATTACGGTGGCGGTTGCCGCATTCTTCGCGTATCGCTATTTTTTCCCCGAAACTGTCATTACCACATCACGGCTCGAAAAAATCCACATTCAAAAAATCACCGACACCGCGAACATCGTTTTTCCAACCATTTCGCCTGACGGAAATTTTGCGGCTTATAAAAAAGGTGGTGAAAATATCTACATTAAAGATTTGAACACTTCCACCGAAACCAAGCTCAATGTTACGAGTCTCGAAAGAGTCGGTTTTATGCAGTTTTCAGCCGACGGGAATTTTCTTTATTTAAAAAACCGCGCTTCGTATTTTATACCGTCGGACATTCTGAAAGTTTCGCGTTACGGCGGCGAAGCAAAGAAAATTGCCGAAAATGTTTGGAGTTGGTTTTCGATTTCGCCTGATGAAAAACAAATCGCTTTCACGCGGTCTTTTCCGAATGAAAACCGGAATGTTTTGACGATTAAAAATCTCGAAAACGATGTCGAAACTGAAATTTTTACCGCCGAATCGCCCACCACAATTCGGCTCGGTTCATATCCGGCGTGGTCGCCCGACGGCGCGAAAATCGCCTTTGTTATCGAAGGTGCAAATCAGATTTTTGACAAAATAACGATTTACGATTTAAAAACCAAACAGACGGAAGATTTATCGTTCAAAAATTTCAATTACGTCGAGCAGGTTTTGTGGCTGACGAAAAAAAATACGCTGTTGGTTACGGCAAATGAAGGAAAACTTTATCAACTGTGGGAAATTTCCGTTTCCGGCAAAAAACTCACCCGCATCACGAATGATTTGAACAACTATCTTTCGCCGATGCTCTCCGCCGACGGCAAAAAACTTCTGACGACGCAGAACAATTTTTTTACAAATCTTTGGACGCTTGAAAATGAAAATCCGAATGCTGAAAAACAACTCACTTTCGGCATTTCAAACCGCGACGGTTTTTACGGAATTGATTATTTTCCAAGCGGTGAAATCGTCTATACTTCAAACGAAGGCGAAAGCGGCGACGGCAATCTCTGGCGCATCAATCCGGCAACAGGCGAACGGCGACAATTAACTGACAAAGCCGGAAAACGCAACGAAAATCCGGCGGTTTCGCCCGACGGCAAATTTATTTATTTTACGTCCAACCGAAGCGGAGAATTGACGATTTGGCAAATCGAAGCGAGCGGCGAAAACCCGAAACAAATCACGGCGGGCGAAAACTCAAACGATGCTTTTCCGCAAATTTCGCCTGATGGCGCGTGGCTTTATTTTATCCGCAAAACCGCCAAAACATCAGCCGTTTTTCGCAAATCATTGACCGAAAACCGAGAAGAACAACTAACCGATAGCGAAAAATTTGCGCCGACAAACTTTCTCGCCCTCTCGCCTGACGGCAAATATCTCGGCTTTCACAATTTGACCGAAAAAATCCAAGCCGACAATCCGCAACAAGTTCATCAAGTCGCCGTTGTCGAAACGGAAAATTCGCAGAACGTCAAAATTTTCAACATCGGCGGCAGAATTCCGCATATTTTTTGGACGGCAGACAGTAATTCATTCGATTATCTGTTGCCTAAGGACAACCGCGAGGAGATTATGCGTCAAAGTTTTACGGAAGAAAAACCGCCGCAGATTTTGAGATCATTTCCGAAAGAAAGGCTTTTTATCATTTCGCATTCACCGGACAATAACACATTCACAATCTCACGCGGACGCTTGCAAAACGACGCGGTTTTACTGACGAATTTTGAATAAATCAAGCAACTTCGAGATTTTTTTCGAGGCGTTGCATTATCAACTTACAAACTTTGTTCGCGCTTACCGTTTTGCCAAGCCGTTTTCAAAACTCTACAATCAAACCTTATGTTTATTGACCGCGCAAAAATCAGAATCAAAGCCGGCGACGGCGGAAACGGCGTAACGGCTTTTCGACGCGAAAAATTTATTCCTCGCGGAGGTCCAAGCGGCGGCGACGGCTCGCTCAACATTGAAAAAAACACCCGTCAAATTGTTGACGCAGACGACAACGCGATCCGCGTTCAGGCTTTTGAAGATGACGGAAACGGGTTGATTTGTCCGGTCTGCGAGCAGCGTGAGAGAGCGGGAATTCCACTTTTTTACGCAAATCGGATTGGCGCGCCTTATTTAATCGGCGGAATTTTGCCGACGCTGCTGGAATTCGCTCCCGACGGTGAACGTCCCGCCGATCATTCGTATCGAGGGCGCAGATTACTGTCATTTAATGATAGTCGTCAAGGAACGGCGCGGATGGCGGCAAAACTTCAGCAGGAAGCTGAACGCAACCGCATTCGCGGGTTGATTTACCATCTGACGCTTGCCGAAGGAATCGGAAATAAAAGTGCGAAAATTGAGGAACTAAGCAGGTCAGCATAAGTTTTAGTTGATAATCAGAATGCGGAAACACGCACGAAGTAAGTGTGTTTCTTCGCCCTTACTTCGTGCGTGTTTCCGCATTATGTTACGAAACTTTAGCTTACCTGCTTATTTAAGAAGGCAGACCAAATTAAAAATACTCTCAACCTGCCTCTGCCGGAAGATGCCAAACAACTTTTGGAGAGTAGTTTGGAGGAAACTCAAGAGAAAATAAACTCGCTTTCTAAACCCAGCCTGATTACATTCGACGATTTGGCGCGTAAGCTCACGCAGCAAGGGCGCGATTTCGTCCGTATGCTGCAGCAATACAGGCAATACGCGCCCGGCACATTTTCCGAAGCGTCGGGAGATTTAGAATTAGCCAGAGTCTTTCTGGTGCGCGAATTCGGACGGCGACCCAAACGGCTTAACAATCTGGAAACGATGGGAATGGTAATGGTTCATTATCCGGCACTGGAAAATATTAAAACAGTTCCGGCAATGGTTTTTCAGGCGGCTAACTTTGAATTGTCCGAATGGCGCGATTTTCTGAAAATATGTCTCGATTTCTTTGTTCGCGGCGGCGGATCGCTAGAGGTTCTGCAGGCTTGGCGCAACTGGTTGGGAATGCGGTATCCGCAAAAGCCGCTGGTTTCACGCGACGAAGATAACGTTGGGCGGAATCAACGTCGCTGGCTGCGGGCAAAGCGAAGCGGAAAGCAAAGTAATATTGTTCGTCTGTTGGCGATGGCGTTAAAAGCCGATCTTTCGACTGCCGATGGCGAAGACCGAATTGATGTTGTTCTGGAAGCGGCGTGGAATGGTTTAAAAGATGCAGGACTGCTTCGCCTAACCGGTGATGGATTTATGCTGCCGCTGAACCAGTTGGCATTCGCGCCAATGGATTCCGCTTGGATTTGTCTGGTTACGCGGCGATTTTTGGATACAACGCTGCGGGGAATTACGCCATATCTGCCGGAAACGTCTTCGGAAGAAACCGCACATTGCAAACCAATCAGGATTCCGCTGTATGACGAGCCTTTCAGCGGCGTGACCGACGACCTCGAACGAATCAAAATCGGGCGCGAATGGTTGAACGGACGCAGTGAGATTGTTGATTTGAGAAATCGAGGTTTGTGGTCTGCGCCAAATGACCGCGTAATTGAACTGTCGCCTTATTTTACAACCGGCGAACACTCTGCCCAGCAGGATTCAGCCACGCTCCAAAAATATGAAAAGGATTTTAAGGAAGGCGCGTTAAATCTTTTATCGTGTTCGACGACGATGGAAATGGGAATTGACATCGGCGGAATCAGCGTCGTGGCGATGAATAACGTCCCGCCGCATCCGGCAAATTATCTGCAAAGAGCCGGTCGCGCCGGTCGCCGCCGTGAATCTCGCTCGCTTGCCGTGACGCTCTGCAAACCGAATCCGCACGACCAGGAAGTTTTCAGTCGAACGCGCTGGGCTTTTGACAGCGTTCTACCTGCCCCAAGCGTATCGCTTGACAGCGCAATTATCGTTCAAAGACACATTAATTCTTATCTGCTGGCAAATTTTCTTCGTGAACGTCTGCCAACTTCCGGCGTGGAAAGCACTAAGCTAACGTGCGGGATATTTTTTCTCGGCGATCATTCGCTGTCCGCCGGTTTTTCCGCCTGGTGCCGCAGTTTCGATAATAGTTCGCTTCCCCCGGAAATTAGAGAAGGATTAGAACAGTTATCAAAGCACAGCGTTCTGGAAAGTCAAAATTTCAATCAAAAACTCGGAAGCGCCGCCGATGCGCTGGATGAAATCGCCGCGCATTGGTTAAGAGAGTGGCAGCTTCTGGAAGATGAGGAAAAAGAATTTCTCAAAACTGACGGAGAAAAATCCAAAGCCTTGACAGCAGTGAAAATTCATAAAGAGAGACTCGTGAATGAATATTTACTGCGCGAACTGGCGACGCGCGGATTTTTACCGGCTTACGGATTTCCCACTAACATCGCTTCATTTGATAATCTGACATTCGGACGACTCAAAAAAGATCAGCAGAGCCGTGAAGATAACCGTTATCGCCGCCGCGAACTTGCCAGTCGTGACTTGATTACAGCCCTGCGCGAATATGCGCCGGGGTCGGAAGTCGTAATGGACGGTCTCGTTTATGTTTCCGCCGGGGTGACGCTTAACTGGCACATTCCCGCTGACCAGCAGGAGGTCAGAGAGATTCAGGATATTCGATGGGCTTGGCGTTGCCACAAATGCGGAGCGAGCGGTTCAACGCACAGTCTGAATTTAGCGCAACACTGTGAACACTGCGCTTCGGTAATTAACGCGCACGACATTGTAGAGTTTCTCGAACCATCAGGTTTCGCCGTTGATTTTTACAAAGAGCCGGGCAACGATGTTTCAACCCAGCATTTTGTCCCGGTTGAATCTGCCTGGATTGCTTCCGACGGGAATTGGCATCCGTTAATCAATCCAGACTTGGGAAGATTCAGGGTTAGCACACGCGGACACATTTTTAATCAATCGAGAGGAATTTACGGAACGGGATATGCTCTGTGCCTGGAATGCGGGCGCACCGAACCGATGTCGCCCGACCGCTCGCTCCCGAAAGTATTTGAATTGCCTCACCGTAAATTGCGTAGAACCAAAGAAGATGGGAAGTTTTGTCCGGGAAGCGATGACAACTGGAAAACAAAGCAGAATATCGCCCTTGGACATCGCGGTTGGACTGACATTTTTGAACTGCAATTAAAAAATACCGTCGGAATTTGTCTTGATGATCAGACTGCCGCTTTGACCTTAGCGGTCGCGTTACGGGATGCATTAGCGGAATTGTTGGGTGTGCAAGCCAACGAATTAGGCTGCGATGTCAAACAAGCCAGAACCGAAGAAGGCGGCGTTTGTCAATCAATTCTGATTTTCGACCGTTTTGCGGCGGGCTATTCCTCAAGTGCCGACCGTTTTCTTGCCGATTTATTCAAGCGCGCCGCTGAACGATTAGACTGTCCGGCAAATTGCGACAGTGCTTGCCCGCATTGTGTTCTTGATTATGATCAACGGTTTGCGGCGGATAATCTTGATCGTCATCAAGCCGCAGCGCTCTTAACTCCTGAATGGTTAAACAGTTTTCACCTGCCGGAATCTTTGGCATTCCTCGGTGAAAAATCACTTCTTGAAACCGGCAGCTTTTTGGAATCTTTGTGGCAAACTGTTTCAAAACGCCATATCAGTCAAATCAGGCTTTACACCTCGAGTCAACCGAATGATTGGGATGTCGCCCCGTCGCCGCTTCGTGAACTCGCCTACAAACTTGCCGGACGGAATATTGATGTTGAAATAATGATTGCAAATTCGGCTGTTAAAAGCCTGAACTCAAATGACCGCTTGCTGCTGGCGAGTCTATGCGATCATCCCCGAATAACTTTGCGCGAACTGGACTTTGAACCGAGAGCCGGTCAGGGCTGGGTTTTAGCTGAAACTGTTGCCGGAAATTCAATTAGATGGGCAGTCCCCAATCAAAATTCGCTGCTTTTTAATCTAGAATGGGCATCAGATACAGATTTATTAATTAAATCAGAAAACAGTCAACCATTTTCAACTTCTGGGAAAATACTTACCGCAACGGAAATACGACCAAATTCGAGCGAACCAAGTGACAAGGAATTTGTAATTAAGAATGAGATTGACGGAGCTTTGCAAAGTTTTGGCGAAAGATTTTGGGATTTTATCCAAGCAGGGCATCCCAAAACAAGAGAAGTGTTTGAGGAACAGAGTGATTCACTCGTTTCCGTTATTTATACAGATCGCTATCTTTTTTCTCCGATCACAATCGCTTTGCTGTACCAAGTTATTAAAGCAGTGAAAACCAAGTTGGGAGAGGCACGAGCTTCAACTTTTTCCTGTAAATTGACTACCACCAGAAATGAAAATCATTATTTCAACCAGCAAAACAAGATTTGGTCTGACTGGGTAAATTCTAATGACCGGGATCGAGTAACAAAACTAATTTTTAATAATCTTGATATCACTTTCTCATTAGATGTCGGAAACAGAGCAGATGTGGAGCATGGAAGAATTTTGCATCTTACATTTTCATCTGGCAAAAAAATTACTGTGCGGTTGGATCAAGGCATTTCATACTGGAAAGCAGCCTGGGCTGCGAGAAGCGAGATGATTACTTACAATTTCAATGCTGACGATATTTCACAAAGCAACTATTTGTTAAACCTTAACATTGGCATAGAAGGTAAAGAGATGGAAACTCAGATTTTCTTAAAGATAAGACCCTAAAACGTATTTGCGTTTGAGCTTTACGAAGAAATGATTATTGATATAGACGATAGCCTGAAATAATTATAAACACGAAAATAAACACGACGAAGAATTTGAAGATTTGCGAAAGGCTGGAATTTATTGGAGGCGGCGATCAGAATCGAACTGATGAATAAAGCTTTTGCAGAGCTCTGCCTTACCACTTGGCTACGCCGCCGTTTTTCGTAAAGGATAAAGGCTAAGGGATAAAGGCGAAAATTTTTATCCTTTATCCCTTAGCCTTTATCCTTGAAATCTTGGAGCGGGAGACGAGATTTGAACTCGCGACTTCGACCTTGGCAAGGTCGCGCTCTACCACTGAGCTACTCCCGCTTGCAAATGATAATTCTACAAACCTGTAAAAAATTGTCAAGTCGGAGAAAATTATTTTCCGTCAGCGGTGATGTTTTTGATAAAACTCCAGTCGCCGCTCGGACTGATTTTGATGTTGCCAATGCGTTTGTTGGCGACGACCATATTTGCCGGATACCACAGCGGAAACATCGGAACGTCGCTGCTGATAATTTCCTGCGCCTTAAAATATAATTCTTTCGCCTGTTCGCGGTTCGTTGAATTGAACGCCTGCTCGATGATTTTATCAACTTCAGGATTGCTGTAACGACTGCGGTTGCAGCAGCTTACTTTCGGTTTTTCACTCGGAATTTTTTTTGTCGTGAAAAGATCATTTAGAAAAATCGGGTCTTGGTTGCCGCCGACCCAGATGCCGGTGTTCATCTGAAATTGTCCGAGCGAAATCTGCTGGCGCAAAACATTCGGGTCAAGCGGTTCGATTTCGACGTTGATGCCGATTTCTTTTAACGCATTCTGGATGACCTGCGAGTATTGATTAAAAGCGACATTGCTGGAGGCGAATTTAAATTTGATCGGTTCGCCTTTGTAACCGGATTCCTGCAAAAGCTGTTTGGCTTTGGCGGCATCGAAACTGTATTTCGTTCCGGCATTGTAAGCCCACGATTCGACCGGCAAAATCGAATGCGCGATGGTCGCCTGCCCGAAAAGCAGTTCGTTGATAATTTTTTCGCGGTCAATGCCGTAAGCAATCGCCTGCCGCAATTTGACGTTGTTGAGCGGTTCGGACTGCGTATTGAATTGCAGATATTGGATATTCGAGCCGTTGAATTGCTCGACTTTCAGACTCGGATTGCCGTCTAAAGATTTCAGCGTGTCAGGCGCGAGATTGGTCGGCAGCGGCGCGATGTCCACGTTGCCCGACTGCAATTCGGCTTGCAGAGAATTAGCGTCAATGACGGTTTTGATTCGCAGCTTCGGAACTTTCGGTGTGCCTTCGTAATAATCAGGGTTGGCGGCGAGTTCGACGATATTTTGCGATTGGTCAAAGCCGACAAACTTGAACGCGCCGGTTCCGACGGGCTGAGTTTTCTGCTGTTCGACCGTGCCTTCGGCGATAATTGGAATCGCTACGAGATTCGATAAAAGCTGATTCTGCAAAGACGCGCGGCTCAATGTAAAGATGACGGTTTTCGGGTCGGGCGTTTGGATCGAAACAATATGCGGAACTCTTTTTTCATCAACCGTATCGGCAAACGCGCCGGCTTTAAAGCCGTTGCTTTTAAAAAGTTCGTCAAAGGTATATTTGACATCGGCGGACGTAAAATCTTTGCCGTTGTGAAATTTTACGTTGTCCTGCAAAATGAAGGTCACGACTTTTCCTTCTTCCGAAGATTTTATCTCTTTGGCTAATTCGCCGACGTATTCAAATTTTTCGTTCTTCTTGACTAACGAATTAAACATCAGATTGCGAACCCGTTCGGCGGCGGCATCCGAAGCGGTTGAGGTTAAAGTGTCGAACGTCGAAAATTTTTCCGGCAGAGCGACCGTCACAAATTCGTCGGTGCGGGTGCGGCAGGAAATTGTAAAAACAAGACTGATATAAAATAAAATTAAAAATGCTTTAGGCAAATTGTTTATCCTCCGTGATTTTGTTGGTGAATTGACTGATTTTGTCCGATAAAATCTGCTGACGGTCTAAATCGAAAGGCAGAGGCGGCTGCATCTGTGATTTCAGATGCGCAATTCGGTGCATTGATTCGTCAACTCTTGTTTCGGTAATCCTTCCGGTTTTGACGGCTTCCGAAACGGCATTAAAACCTTCGCGGACTGCATCGGGATTGGCGCAAATCGCCAGCATATCCTCGCCCGCGAGAATCGCCAAAACACAGGCTTCGCCGATGCCGTAATTTTTGACAATCGCGCCCATTTCCAAGTCATCGGTGATCGCCAGTCCGTTAAAACCCAATTCTTCGCGCAGCAGTTTGGTGACGATATTATAACTTAGTGAAGACGGTAAAAGTTTGCCATTGTTGTCGGTTTCCTGCAAATCGAATCGGGGAAAAGCGGCGTGGGCAATCATCACCGAATGAACTTTACCGGTCGGAAAAAGCCTTCGATACGGCAGCAGATCAATCTCGAACAACTCTTCGCGGGTCAAATAAACGCTCGGCTGTTCCTCGTGCGAATCAACCTGGCTCGCGCCGAGTCCGGGGAAATGTTTAAGACAGCCGAGACAGCCGTTTGCCTGCAAACCATCCAGATATTCTTCGGCGAATTCGACCACTTCGCTTTTCGACTTTCCGAAAGTGCGCGAATAAAGTCCGTTAAAGGAATTTGCCCGCGCCTCATCAACAACGTCCACCACGGGCGCAAAATTCATATTAAAACCGAGCATTCTAACGATTTCCGCCGTGATTTCCGCCAGCAGTTTAGCTTCCGCCGGAATTTTGAGCGAACTCGGCGCGGGCATCGGCGTGATTATCCGGCGCAGACGGTCAACCAAACCTCCTTCCTGATCGAGACTGATGAGCGGCGCGACCGGCAAAAGTCCCTGGACGGTTTCGATTAGTTGTCTCGTCTGCGCGGCTTCACGGACGTTTCTGGCAAACAGGCAAACGCCCCCCGGCGAATATTCTCTTAAAAGTTCTTTGGTTTCCGCATCAATTTCTGCGTCGGGCAAACCGATAAAAAATAATTGACCGATTTTTCTTTCAAGCGGCAGCGCGATAAATTCTTGAACCATATATCAACAATAGCTTAAAGCAGTAAAATTAAAGTAATTTATGAAGCGTCGGTTTGCCGACGGTTAAAGTGTAACTTGAATTCTTCCAACGCAGATTTTCAAGTCAGATAATCCGATTTTGCAAATTCAATAGAAAATCTTTTGCTTCCTTCTCCGTCATTTTGCTCAACTCCGAGTTTCGCAAATCGTTAATGATGTTCTCATTTGAAATCGCAAAAAGCGAAAGCTGCGAAGCGCGTTTGCCATTCTGCGCCCGCCCGATAGCCGATTCGAGGCTCCCCGAATTTACTTTGGCATCGGCGAAGACCGCGAGTTCATATTTTTCGAGCTTTTCCAAAACCGTTTTGGCGCGGGCAATCGTCAGCGCGGGCAGCCCGGCAAGCTGGGCGACCGCAATGCCGTATGATTTTGAAGCCTTGCCTTTTTTCAACTTATGCAGAAACACGACTTCGCCGTCTTTTTCGGTCGCCGTAACTTGATAATTAACGCCGCCGGGAAGACTTTCAGCGAGTTCGGTGAGTTCGTGATAATGTGTCGCAAACAACGTTTTCGCTGAATGTTCCGGCGAGTTGTGCAGATATTCGGCGACCGCCCACGCGATTGAAAGCCCGTCAAAGGTTGATGTTCCGCGCCCGATTTCGTCGAGTAAAATCAGCGAACGCGGCGTTGAATTGTGCAGAATCGTCGCCGTCTCAGTCATTTCCACCATAAAGGTCGAGCGTCCTGAAGCCAAATCATCCGACGCGCCGACGCGCGTCCAAATTCTGTCTAAGATCGGCAGACGGGCGGAAGTCGCCGGAACAAATGAGCCGATTTGAGCGAGAATCTGAATGATGGCAATCTGCCGCAGAATCGTGGATTTGCCGCCCATATTCGGACCGGTAATGATTAAAAGCCGGTCGGTCGAATTGTTCATCAGCAAATCGTTCGGCACGAAATTTCCCGCACTGAACGCTTCGACGATGGCGTGTCTGCCGTCTTTTATTTCAAGCTCGTCGCCGTCGTGCAGAACCGGCGCGACGTAATTTCGCCGCGCCGCCACTTCCGCCAAACTCGCCAGCGCGTCCAAAGTCGCCAGAGCGCGGGCGGTGGACTGCAAACTTTTCGTCTCTTTCTGCACTTGGAGGCGAACTTTCTGGAAAATCTCGCTCTCGATTTCCTTGATTTTCTCTTCCGCGCCGAGAACTTTCGTTTCCCATTCTTTCAACTCCGGCGTGGTATATCTTTCGGCGTTGGTCAGCGTTTGCCGTCGTTCGTAGTTAGCGGGGACGCGCCCCAAGTTGCCTTTTGAAATCTCGATAAAATAGCCGAAGACGTTATTAAATCTAATTTTAAGATTGTGAATTCCGCTCCGCTTTTTTTCGTCGTCTTCAAAACCGGCGATAATTTGTTTAGCGGAACGGGAAATATTTCTCAACTCATCTAAATCCGCGTCGTAGCCTTCACGGATCGTTCCTCCGTCGGCGAAATTTACCGGCGGTTCATCGGAAATAGCCGACTTAATTAAATTTCTCAAATCAGGCAGCTCAAAGATATTTTCGCTCAGAACTTGCAGCAAAAGGCTTTGCGCGTCTGATAACGTAGTATTGATGTTTGGTGTTTTGGAGAGGGAAAGATTCAGTGCCAGCAAATCTCTGGGCGAAGCCGTGCCGAGATTGATGCGTCCGACGAGTCTCTCTAAATCGGCGACTTCTTTTAGCAGGAAACGAATTTTGTCGCGGAAAATCGAATCGGTTAGTTCGCCGACCGCCGCCAATCTGGTTTGAATTTCGCTGCGCCTGATCGAAGGGCGCAAAATCCACGAGCGCAGCAGTCGTCCGCCCATTCCGGTGACGGTTTGGTCAATGACGCTCAAAACCGTGCGTTTGTTTTTGTCACTGCGCGATTCGACGATTTCCAGATTTCTGAGCGTCACCGCATCCAAAATCATAAATTCGTTCGATTCGAGATAACTGATGTCGGAGATATGTTCGGCGGAAGCCTTTTGCGTGTCCTGCGCGTAACGCAGACACGCGCCTGAAGCGCGGACGGCTTCCGATTTGCCGTCCAACCCGAAACCCGATAAATCTCTGACGTTTAATTGCCGCGTTAAAAGGTTTTTGCAGTCTTCAATTTGGTAGAGCCAATCATCCAGCGCGGTCAAAGTGATCGAAAATTTAGTCGTCGGTGAACGATTGATCGAAAATACGTTGGATGAGTCCGAGGGATTCTGCCCGCTCGCATTATCGAATGAATTTTCGACCAGCTTTTGCAGGGCTTCGGGAAACAGCAATTCACGCGGCGCGAAACTTTCGATGTCGGCGCAGATTTTCGTCCACGAATCAACGCCGGAAATCTGCGTCGTAAAAAATTCGCCGGTCGAGAGTTCCAGATAAGCGATGCCGAAAGTTTCGCCCGCGCCGCAGACCGAAGCGAGATAAATTGATTCTTTGGCTTCGACGAGTTGCGGGTCAATCGTGGTTCCGGGCGTGATCACGCGGACGACTTCGCGTTTGACCAGCTTGATACCTTTAGCGGCTTCTTCGGTCTGCTCGCAAATCGCCACGCGAAAACCCTTTTTAACGAGTTTTGAAATATAACCGGCTGCCGCGTGATGCGGAACGCCGCACATCGGAACCGGATTTTTTGAATCCTTATGCCGCGCCGTCAGCGTAATGTTCAGTTCGCGCGCGCCCGTCACCGCGTCGTCGTTAAATAGCTCGTAGAAATCGCCGAGCCGAAAAAAAAGCAGCGTTCCCGGATACTGCTTTTTGATTTCCAGATATTGCCGAAGCATCGGTGTCGTTTCCAGCATACATTTTTGAAGAGTTGAATTTTAACTCAAATGGCTAAACTATAAAAGTAGCAAACTATTTCGAGATTCGGATAACGTCCGCCAACGCTTTGCCGGAGCCGACTTTTTGTGGAGCAGACGTTTGGCGGCGAAAATCTTTTGATAATATACTGACATCGAATGTTTCCATTTATATATTCCGATAATGAAGATTATCCGCCGGCGGTCGGCGGCGGTAGTTTTATTTAAACCGTTTTGTGATAAACTATTTTCCTTACAAACGAATCAAAGGCTGAAGTCCTGCCCGATGTAATCATTTTTTTTGGAGATTATTTATGAAAGCAATAAATTTTTTAGCGGTATTTTGCTTTGTCTTAGCAAGCGGTTTGTCGGTGATCGGACAAACGACCGAAACGCCGAAGCAAGTCGAAAAAATCAGCACCGAAGCGCATAAGACAGAAATTGCCGAGACGATGGACAATCAGACTCCGGCGAAAAATCCGACCAGCGAGAAATATCGAATTGGTTTTCAAGACACGCTGGAAGTCCAGGTTTTCCGCCATCCCGAATTGTCTCTGGTCGTGAACGTCAGCCCAGACGGAACGATTTTGATGCCGAAGATAAACCAGCCGATTATCGCGGTTTGCAAAACCGAAAGAGAACTCGGCGCATTTGTCGGTGCGCTGTATAAAAGCTATCTGCGAAATCCGTTCGTCAGCGTTCGGGCGATTGAACAGCGTTCACAGCCGTTTGCCGTGATCGGCGCGGTCGAAAAGCCGGGCAGTTTCTACCTTAACCGCAAAATTCGACTTTTGGAATTACTGGCGTTTGCCGGCGGTCCGAAGACGGAAAAATCCGGCTCGAAAATTCAAGTAGCGCGGGTCGGAAATCCGGCGGGATGCACTGATAATTCCGAATCGGATAATGATAAAGTGGTTTTTCTCGGCTATAAAATCAACGACGTAATGAACGGCAAAGAAAATCCGTGGATGGAACCGGGCGACATTGTTTCGGTTTTAGAAGCCGAAGAAGCCTACGTTGTCGGGGACGTGAAAGAACCGGCTAGAATATCTTTGAAAGAAACGGTGACGCTGACCCAGGCAATCGCGGCGGCGGGCGGAATCAAATCCGAGGCGAAGACGAGTCGAGTAAGAATTCAAAGACAAGAAGCCAACAGTCCTTTGAGAACCGAAATGGTATTTGACTTGAAAGATATTAGCGCAAAGAAAATTCCCGATCCGGTTTTGCAGGCTAATGATATTGTCGAAGTTCCGAAAGACGGTTTAAAGGCGGTTCGCAACGGAATCATCAAAGCCCTCAGCGGCGGTGTCGGCGGAATATTTACGCGCTTTTAATTTTGTATGAGAAACAGTAAAGAAATTGTCCCCAGACCGGCGGAAACAGTCGAAATAGAACGCGCTTTCGAGCCGCCGACCTTAAACATCAACGGCGGTTACGGTGCTTACCGCGACATTAACACGCAGGAAGGTTTTCAGTTCGTCACTTATTGGCGCATTATCCGCAAAAGATTTTGGCTGGTGGTCGGAATTGCCGTGCTGCTAACGACCGTTTCGGCAATCTATATGGCGCGTAAGCCGGACATCTATCAGGCAAAAGCGGTCGTGCAGGTTGATTTGGAACAAGCTAATCCGGATTTGGTGACGAGTGAACGCCGTTCGCCAATCGCCAATTCCGATCCTTCGTATTTTAATACGCAGCTTCAGCTTTTAAACAGCGATACGCTTTTGCGGCGCGTCGTCAAGGAATTCAGCCTGGACAGCAACAAGGAATTTCAGCGGGTCAAAGCCGAAGAATCGGTTTCCCCCTGGCGTTCGATACTCAAAACCGTCGGGCTTGCCAGCGACACGACGAAAAAGACGAGCGGCGCGGTTGACGAGATTTCACCTTCGTCCGGCACATCGCTGGCTTCGTCCGAAGAAATCAACGAAGCCGTCCGGCTCGCGCCGTATGTTGAAATAATCAAGAAAAATCTGAGCATCGAGCCGGTCAGAGAATCGCGCGCGACATTTAAAGATACGCGGCTGATCGAAATCGCGTTTCGCAACGGCGACCCGGAATTGGCGGCTTTCGTCGTCAACGGAATCGGCGAAATTTTCTCGAAAGCCAACCAGGAAAAACGCACCGGAACAAGCGGCAAGACCAACGATTTTTTGCAAAATCGCATTGCCCAACTGCAAACCGAAATCAAAGCCAGTGAAATTCAACTGGTTGATTTAACCAGAAAAGTCGGTATCTTAAAAACCGACAACGACCAGACACTCGTTTTGAGCGGTCTCGACATCTTAAACAAACAATTGCTGGACGCTGAAAACGACCGCAAAAACGCGCAGGCGGAATATGAAGCGGTTAATAAATCGCCGGAGAGTTTGACGGCGCGCGCCGAAGAGCAGACGCAGCGTTACACGACCGAGCGCGAAAATAACATTCGCATTCGGATCAACGACCAGCAGAAGAAAATTGACGATTTAAACGCCGTTAGAAATCGTCTGCTCGAAGAATATCAGCCGACCGCGCAGGAAGTCAGGGAAATTGACACGCAAATAAAGGCACTCGAAGACGGCATCAAAAAAGCGACCGCCAGCAATCAGGAAGATTTGGACAAATTTCGCCAGCGTATTTCCAGAGACCTTTTAAACAACCTGAAAACCAAATTTCTTTCGGCGAAAGGTAAAGAGGACAGCATTCGCAGTTCATTCGACGCTCAATACAATCAAGCGCAGGGACAAAATCAATCGGGCGTTTCGCTGAGTCTGCTCAAGCAGGACATCGAAACGAAAAAGGGATTTTTGAAGGAACTGCGCGAGCAGCAGCGCGGAAATGATGTGGTTGCCGCCGGAACCGATAATAATATCGGGGTCGCGGAGATTGCCATTCCGCCCGTGATACCCGTCGCGCCGCGCCGCTTGACGACAGTTTTGGGCGTGTTGTTTCTTTCGACTTTATTCGGAATGGGATTGGCTTTATTTCTCGAATATCTCGACGACACGATTCGCACGACCGAAGAAGTCGAAACTTATCTCGGACTGCCGGCTCTGGCGGCAATTCCGCGAATTGACGCGCTGACCGGCAAACGAAAACTGCTGCTCGTCGGCGGCACCGAAGACGGCGCGGCAAATCCGACCAATGATTTGCTGATTCACAAAGACTCGCGTTCTTCTTTGGCAGAGGCTTACCGGCAGCTTCGCACTTCGATCCTGCTCTCGACCGCCGGACACGCGCCAAAGTCGCTTTTGGTAACTTCGAGTCTGCCTTCGGAAGGAAAAACGACGACGGCGATCAATACGGCGATCAGTTTGGCGCAAACGGGCGCGAAAGTTTTGATTATTGATGCCGATATGCGCCGCCCGCGTCTGCATTCGGTTTTCAACCGGAGCAACGCCGAAGGTTTAAGCACGATTCTTTCGAGCGAAATGGCGGACTCGAACATTCTGAGTATTATTCAATACGATGAAGAAGCGCGTTTGAATCTGCTGCCGTCGGGACCGGTTCCGCCCAATCCGGCGGAGTTAATCGGCTCCGAGCAAATGTCGAATCTGCTGAAAATGCTGCAAAAGAATTTTACGCACGTCGTCGTTGACTCGCCGCCGATTGCTTCATTTACCGACGGCGTGCTGGTCGCTTCGATGGTTGACGGCGTAATTCTGGTCGTCAATTCCGGCAGAAGCTCACGGCAGGTCGTCAGGCGTTCGAGACAATTATTACTGGACATCGGCGCGAAAATCTTCGGGGTCGTTCTCAATAACGTCAATCTGCATTCGCAGGATAATTATTATTACTACCAAAGTTATTATCACAGGGACAATTACCGGCAAGATCAGGACGACGAATAAAATTTAGTTTTTTTTGGAATCGGATTTTACAGCTTGTTCGAGCAAATTGCGGGGATTAAAAGAAATTTTTCACAGACTATGGCGGAGCAGATAAAAGTTTTAGTAACCGGCGCGGGCGGATTCATCGGCAGTCATCTGGTTACTTATTTGAAAAATAAAAACTATCGGGTGCGCGGCGTGGACATCAAATATCCCGAATTTTCACCGACCGATGCGGACGAGTTCGAGATTTTAGATTTGCGGCGGTGGGACAATTGTTTGCAGGCGACGCGCGGCGTTAATGAAGTCTACGCGCTCGCCGCCGATATGGGCGGAATGGGCTTTATCGCTAACCATCACGCGCAAATTCTTTACAATAATTCGCTAATCAATCTGCATACGCTCGAAGCCGCGAAAACGAACGGCGCGAAACGCTATCTTTATACTTCGAGTGCCTGCGTCTACAACGAATCGCTCCAATCGGCAGCCGACGCGAAACCGCTCAGAGAAGCCGACGCATATCCGGCGCAGCCGCAGGACGCATATGGCTGGGAGAAGCTGATTTCCGAAATTCTTTGTATGCACTATCGCCGCGATTACGGAATCGAAACGCGAACCGTCCGTTTTCACAACATCTTCGGCGAAAAAGGAACCTGGGAAGGCGGACGCGAAAAAGTCCCGGCGGCGATGTGCCGCAAAGTTGCCGAAGCGAAATTAAACGGTAAAAAAGAAGTCGAAATCTGGGGCGACGGCGAGCAAACTCGCTCGTTCTGTCACATTGACGATTGCGTCGAAGGAATTTACCGGCTGATGCGCTCGGATTTTTACGAACCGCTCAATCTCGGTCAAGACCGGATGGTTTCAATCAATCAGTTAGCCGAAATTATCGCCGAAATCGCCGGAATCGAAATTACCAAAAAACACATTGACGGTCCGCAGGGCGTGCGCGGCAGAAACTCCGACAACACGAAGCTGCGCGAGGTTTTGGGCTGGGAGCCGCAGATAACTCTGGAAGTCGGTTTAAGGAAAACTTATCGGTGGATTGAAGATCAAATAAAAAATCAATCGCAGCCGGACGATTTGAAAATGATGGTGAATGCTTTGTAGATTTATTTGAAACAATTATGGCGGATACATTAGTTAGGTTCACTTTATAATCTGAGTTATGAGTTGGCGGAATAAAAAGATTTATATTGCCGGCTCCGGCGGAATGGTCGGCAGTGCGGTCGGAAAAAATTTAGAAAGCAAAGGTTACAATAACTTGGTTCGTAAAACCTCGAAAGAACTCAACCTGATTAATCAAGCAGAGGTTGAAAATTTTTTTGAGCGCGAAAAACCGGAAATCGTCATTTTATCGGCGGCAAAAGTCGGGGGCATTCTGGCTAACAACAATCAGCGAGCCGATTTTATATACGACAATTTGATGATCGAGGCGAATGTTATTCAAGCCGCCTTCAAGCATCAAGTTGAAAAATTGATATTTTTGGGAAGTTCGTGTATTTATCCGAAAAACGCGCCGCAGCCGATTAAAGAAGAATACTTGCTTT